>NZ_JBJDXL010000542.1:0-9633 GCF_051866655.1 Intestinibacter sp. | reverse complement strand
ATTGACGCATGTTCTTCCGACTACAACTCCTGTCTTTTTGTATATCTATTTCTAAAGCTTCTATCAAGCTATTATGCTCTATTATTTGATCGTCTTTATAAGAATAAATTTTCATCTACAAATCAATCCTCCAACTGCTCTTTGTAATCTATATCTATTAATTCATAATGATCACAAACCTCAAACACAAACAAATCATCTAAATTTTTTAAAATTATCTTCTTTCCGCCCTTATCTCCTTTTAAACTCATCAAATCATCTTTATATTTTTTCGTGAAAATAGTTGGATTCAAAAGAAGACCGTCACTGCTTACACAGCCTAGATTTTTGCCACTTTTTATAAATCCATCTATAAAATTTTCTATAGTGTCTTCTTTTATATAAGGCTGATCACAGACTGTAAACATATAACAGTCATTATTGGAATTTGAAACTCCCAGCTTTATAGACTGGGATATTCCAAATTCACTATTGTTGTTTTTTATTGCTTTTATATCTTTATTTTCTAAATCATTTATTATTTTTTCATACTTTGTTACAAATATTATTTCATCTATATTTTTACACTTTTTCTTCAAATTTATTAATTTTTCTACTGTGTGCAAATACATAGGTTTATCGTCTATTTCGTATAACAATTTATTACTTTTAAATCTTTTACTATTTCCAGAAGCTAAAACTATTACACTTAACATAATTTCCTCCCTTCAATAGTTGTAATATAAAATATACTATTTGTTTTCTAGTTCTTTTTCTAGTATTCCCATAGCTATTTTTTCACTAGTCATAGGAAGCTCGTTAAACCAAATACCTGTCGCATTGTATATAGCTTGACATAGGGCTGGAGATGGAGTATTTATAACTAATTCTCCTATTGATTTAGCTCCAAATGGTCCTGTTGGCTCATAGCTGCTTTCAAACTCTACTCTTAGATTGCCCATATCAAGTCTTGTAGGTATTTTATATTGCATAAATGAGTCATTTATCATTCTTCCGTTTTTATCGTATTTTATATCTTCATATAAAGCCATACCTATACCTTGAACTATACCGCCTTCAGTTTGTATAGTAGCAAGAGCTGGATTTATTACTGTTCCACAGTCCACACATGCTACATAATCTAGTATATCTATATGTCCTGTCTCTTTATCTAATTCTATTTCAACTGCTGCTGCCATATATGGTGGTGGTGAAATAGGTGTTTTTTCCTTAGCTGAAGCTGTTAAAGTATGATTGCTATAGCACATAACGTTGTTTGCTATGTCCTTTAGAGATATTTCTTTTTCTGAAACTATAGAGTATACCTTTTGTCCATCGAAATCTACATCCTCAGGATTTAATTCTAGCATCTCAGCACCTGCAGCTATTATTTGCTCTCTAAGCATTTCACAAGTTTTTATAGTCGCCTTTCCTGTTAAATAAGTCGTACTAGATGCGTAAGAGCCTGAATCATATGGAGATATATCTGTATCTACTCCGTAAACTGTTATATTGTCTATATCAGTATCAAGACATTCAGCTGCCATTTGTGCTAGTATTGTATCACAGCCTGTACCCATATCTGTAGCACCTACCATCATTGAGTAGAAGCCATCATCATTTACAGATATTCTGACACTAGCTACGTCTACAAAGCTTATAGCAGAACCCTGCATCGCAACAGCTAGACCTACTGATCTTACTTTATTATCTGAAACTTGCTTGCATGGGTATTTTTCATACCAATTTATCATTTTTTTAACTTTATCTACACATTTATCAAGAGTACATGAATTTGCAGTTTCTCCATGGTATGCTGGCATGTAGTCACCTTGCTTTATAAGATTTTTTTCTTTTAGTTTTACTGGATCCATGTTCATCTTTAATGCTAGCTTGTCCATTGTAACCTCTAGTGCGTATACACCTTGTGTAGCTCCATATCCTCTATATGCACCTGTAGGTATAGTATTTGAGTATACGCCGTCAAATTCGAATTTAAACGCCTTTATATTGCTTGTATAAAGTGGTAGAGACTTATGTCCAGTTAGAGTTATAGTAGTAGGTGTATGATCTCCAAAAGCACCTGCATTTGACAATGTGTAAAGTGACGCTGCTCTTAGATTTCCTTCTTTATCTGCACCTAATTTTACAGTTACCTGCATTTGATGTCTACCGCTTGATGCCACTGTACTTTCTTGGCGAGAGTACACTATTTTAGCTGGCTTTCCAGTTTTGTAAGTTACAAATGCTGGGAATATTTCGCATACGACACTTTGCTTTGCACCAAATCCTCCACCTATTCTAGGCTTTATTATTCTTATTTGTGATTTAGGTATATCTAAAGCATGAGATAGTATTCTTCTAACGTGAAATGGCACCTGTGTAGATGCAACACATACTAATCTGCCAAATGCATCCATATATGTATAAGCTCTGAAAGTTTCCATCATAGTTTGTTGATTTGCTTTAGTTAAAAATGTCTCCTCTATGACATAGTCGCATTTTTCAAATTCAGCTTCTAAATCGCCTTCTGCTATTACATCGTGGCATATTAAATTTCTCTTTACGTCAGGGCTTACAGGTAATTTAACGCTCCAATCGTCCTCAGGGTGAACTATTATGTCATTATCTAATGCTTTTGTAAAGTCCATTAAAGGTTCTAATACTTCATAATCTACCTTTATCATTTTTAGCGCCTTATCTACACATTTTTCATTTTCTCCTGCTACTATTGCAACGGCATCTCCTACATATCTAACTCTATTATCTAGGATTTTTCTATCGTATGGACTTAGCTCTGGATAAGTTTGTCCAGCAGTAGTAAATCTAGTGTTTGGAACATCCTCCCAAGTATATATCCCTTCTATTCCAGGAACCTTAAGAGCTACATCCTTTTTTACATTTTTTATAAGTGCATGGGCATGAGGTGAACGAAGTACCTTTACCACAAGAGCATCCTTTGGCGCTATATCGTCAGTATACACAGGCTTACCTGTAACTAAAGCCATAGCGTCCTTTTTCATAACAGATTTATTTACATACTTCATCTCTATACCTCCTTATTTCTAGCTAGATATTTTTTAATCGCTCTAAGTTGTCCTTGATATCCTGTACATCTACACAGGTTACCTGCTAAGTATTCTTTTATTTCCCTCTCTGTAGGATTTTCTAATTCATCCTCCATAGCTAATACGTTCATTATAAATCCTGGAGAGCAATAACCGCATTGTTCAGCTCCCTCCTTAGCTAAAAATGTTCCGAAATCTCTAGCTCTATCTTGAACACCTTCAAGTGTTGTAACCTTTTTATTGTTTACCTGTACTGCAAGAGTTGCACATGAAAGCACAGGCTTGTTGTCTACCCAAACTGTACATAGACCGCAGTTTGCAGTTTCACATCCTCTTTTGACGCTCATACATCCTTTGCTGCGGACATATTCAAGTAAAACTGTATCAGGCTCTACATCGTCTTTTATTAATTTTCCATTTAACCAAAATTTAATCTCCATAGTCTACATACCTCCTATCTCATTTATAGATCTTCTAACTAAAACCTTGCATAAATGACTTCTAAATTCCTTACTAGCTCTCATATTGCTTCCAAATACTAGCTTGCTTGCAACATAGTCGGCAAATTTTTGTATTTCATCAGCAGTTGGATTTTCACTTAAAATATTTTCTTCATCAAGTACTAAGGCTGCCCTTTGTGGTCTAGCTCCAACTGCTACTTCAAATTTTTTATCTACCTTTGCAACTGCACAAGTAAGCACAGGAAAATCAGTAGATATATTTCTATGAGAAGTATAGACTATTTTTCTACCATCTTTTTTTATTATTACTTTTTCAAGTATATCATTATCGTAAGGCATGTCTACAAATTCCTTCATAGGTATTATTCCGCCTTTATAAAGCTTTACATAGCTATCTAATGCTAAGAAGCATGTAAGAGGATCTGAAAATCCAAATCTAGAGAAAATACTTCCTCCTACAGTAGCACTATTTCTAAATTGAACTCCAACTATACTCTTAACTGAATTTTTTATAGCACCTCTAAAATATTTATTAAGCCCTTCATGAGTTTCTAAATCTCTAAGTGTGACCATAGCACCTATTTCAAAGCAATCTTCTTTTTCTTCTATTTTATCAAGTCCTAAATTAGATAAATCGATAGCTGTTTGGATAGTTTTTTTACCCATTTTCATCCATAAAAGCCCACCTAATACATTTGCTTTTCTACTTTGGTTTAATTCGTAAGCTTCCTCTAAGCTATCTACAACAACGTATTTTTTAATAGTAAACATCGAATCCTCCTATTTAATATATTCATTACCTCTACATTAAAAAAGACAAACTCTACCGTTTGTCTCCTTTTTGGGAAAAGGAGGCACATTCGGGCGCCAAAGGTCTCCTTCCCTCTAATATGTAAATAATTTATTTTTAAATTTATATCAAACTAAATTTATTTTATCACAAATAATACACTTACTTCTATAGTATTTTAAAATATTTTAATTTATTTTTAAGCTGTAGCTTCTTCTTTTTGATCTTCTTTATTTTTAGGTAATATAAGATTTAAAGCAGTAGCTATTACGAAAGTCATTATTATACCATTTTGAGCAAATATATTTGATACCCAAGCTGGACATTGAGCTAAAACTTCAGGTACATTACCTATTCCAACTCCTAGACCTATAGCTAAAGCTACTATAAGACCGTTTCTTCCATCTAATTTTTCTCTAGATAGAGATTGTAAACCACTTACTAAAATCATAGCAAACATTATAACTGCTGCTCCACCTAAAACAGATTGTGGCATAACTGAAAATAATGCACTTAATTTCGGACAGAATCCACATAAAATTAAGAATATAGCACCTGTCATTATGACAAATCTATTTACTATCTTAGTAACAGTTACAAGGCCTACATTTTGGCTGAAAGAAGTATTTGGTAAAACACCGAATACAGCGGCAACTAAACTACCAACACCATCTGCCATAACACCACCTGATAATTCTCTATCAGTAGGTTCTCTGTCAAGACCACCGTTTGTAATACCAGATATATCTCCTACAGTTTCTACTGTAGTAGCGATAAACATTATTCCCATAGCTATTATAGCCTGCATATTGAACTCAAAAGGAACTACCATTGGATGTGGTAGAGATATCCACGCACTTTCTTTTACTTGTGTAAAATCTACCATACCTAGACATATAGCTAGTATATATCCAACTATTATTCCTATTAATATAGATGAGTCATTTAAAAATCCTTTAAATTGTTTAAATATCAATATCACTATAATAACTGTTGTACCGACTAATAAATGATTTAAAGAACCAAAGTCTTCAGCTCCTGCTCCACCGCCGAAGTACTTAATTCCAACTGGTAATAAAGATAAACCTATAGATATTATAACTAAGCTTGTAACTATTGGTGGAAATAATTTTTTAAGAGGTTTTATAAAAAATCCTAAAACCATTTCTAATACTGCCCCAACTAAAGAAGCTCCTAATATTGCTCCATAACCGTATTGTGCACCTATTGCTTTTGCAGTTCCTATAAACCCTGAGCTTGTACCCATTACTATAGGAAGTTTAGCTCCTACTGGTCCTATTGGATATAATTGAATTAGTGTAATCAAACCTGCTACAAACATCGCATTTTGTATAAGCATTGATTTTAAACCTGCATCCATTTCCAATAACCCACATACAATTATAAGTGGAGAAATATTACCTAAAAACATCGCAAGAACATGTTGTATTCCCAAAGGAATTGCTCTTTGTAATTCAACTCTTCCATCTAATTCATAAACTGAACCCTTTTTTTCCATAAATACACTCCTTTTTTATTTAATTACCAATAAAATATAACATACACATCCATAAATTTCTATACTTTATTTCATAATATTTGCTAAAATAAAGTATAAAAATATTGATTAAATGCAAAAAAAGTATTATGATGAAATTTAGTAAAACATAATCAAATTAAGAAATTAAAGGGGTCAGTTTATGAATAAAAAAAGAACACTACAAAACAACTTAAGTTATGCTCTAAAGTATATGTTTGATAATTATGGTATAAATATTTTTCTGGATGCTCAAAAATTTATAGTAACTCTTAAAAATTTAATTCCAAACCTAGATGAGGAAATTAAATTAGTAGAACATGCAATTGAAAAGAACGCAGTATCTGCAATAGTAAATGCTCACGATAAAAGAGATATAGATAAAAATTTTGCTTATTTAAGAGCAAAAACTATACTTACAAAAAATGGTATATCAGAAAAAACAGCATTGTATATAGTAGATTGTTTTTCATATGCACTTAATTGGATAGATGACATTCCAGATTATGAAGATTTATCTGATATAGATTTTAAAATATCTAAAAAAAATGAAGAAGAACCTAAGAAAAATCTTAATCTAAAAAAAATTGAAGATAATAATTTAAAAAGTGATTCTAAAATTAAATTAGACAAAAAAAATAATTTAGAAGAAGAAAAAAAGGATGACAATTTAAAGCCACTTCATTTTGAAGAAAAGACTTTATCTTCTTCAAAAAAAGAACCTAAAGAAGACAAAAAAATCGAAAAAAATAAAGTAGAGGAAAAAGAAATAAACGAAAAAGAAGATGATGACAAAATGAGTAGAAAAGACAATAAAACAGAAATTAAAAGTAATTCAAAATATTATTTAAATCATGATTTCGATGAAGACGAATACGACGATGATTATGACGACGATGATGAATATGAATCTAGCTCTATATTTAAGAAAATAGTTTTAATATTAGTTCCAATATTGGTTATATGCGCTTTAGGATTTTTTGTTTTCAAAAACTTTACTAAAGAAGCAGAGCCTGTTCTATCTGGTGTATCTATAACAACAGAATATAAAATAGAAAACGGAAATTACATTTTACCTATAAATCAAGAGACTAATTTAAATGTAATAATACAAAGTAAAAATTCAAAGAAAATCGATTTATCAAAATTGAGCTTTAAAATAGAAAATCCTTCTATTTGTACTTTTACAAATGACGGCAAAAAATGTACTATAACAGGGCTTAAAGAAGGGAACACTAAATTAGTAGTAATTTACAATAATGAAATAGTAGATTCTGTCAATTTGTATTTTGAAGATTTTGTAAAAGAAGAACAAATAGAACCTGATACTACAGAAGAACAAGTCGACGATCAAGAACAAATAGATACACAAGAAGACAACAGCATGGATAATAATACTGATAATAACTACGATAATAATAATAATAATAACAATAATAATAGTAACAACAATAACAATAATAACAACAACAATAATAATAATAATAACAATAAACCGAAGCCTCAGCCAAAACCTGAAGAACCGACTGAACCCGAAGAACCAACTGAGCCGACTGAACCTGAAGAGCCAACTGAGCCAACTCAACCGACTGAACCTGAAGAACCTTCAGACAATGGCTCAGAAGGTCAAAGCTTAGAATAACAATATCTATTATGGGCATAATAATTCTAAAATAGCTAAAGGAGTTCATTATGCCTACAGAAGATACTATTAAATTATTAAAGGAATGCGACGCTGGTTGCAAAATGGGTATAGATTCAATAAATCAGGTAATAGACAAAACTGACAATAAAAAACTATACTCTATATTAGAAAAATATTTAAAAGACCATAAAAAATTACAAAATAAAATATCAGATAAGTTAAAGGAGTTTGGAGATTCAGAAAAACAACCTAGCTCTATTGCTAAAACTATGAGCTATCTAAAAATAAACTTTAAGCTAATTAAAGGCGAGCACGACAAGGAAATCGCCGATTTGATGACAGACGGCTGTAATATGGGTATCAAATCCATACACAGATATATAAACCAATATCCAGCCGCTTTAGAATCGATCAAAAGCTTATGCAATGACTTATCTGAACTAGAAGAAAATTTTGCAAAAGACTTAAGAGTTTACTTATAAAAAAATGCCACCAGGTGGTGGCATTTTTTTAATATAAATCTGCTATCTCCTTAAGTCTAGAATAGATCTTTCTTATTCTCAAATTTATATATTCAATATATCCTCTTCTCATAATCCAATCATTTGTATCGATTTCATCGAACATATCCTCATATTGCTCTCTCAGATAATCTATATTATCTGCATGCATATTTAACATATAATCATATAAAAATTCATACGCATTTTTATAAGTAAATGTATCTGTATCAGAATCATTTACTGTAATTACAATTAGCTTATTATCTTCATCTACATCGAATTCTGTTTTATCCATTTCAAAGCTTCCCATTTGACCGATAAGCTTATCTACCTCTTCTAGTAAATCTCTACATTCTCTTAATAAATCTATTTCCTGCATAAAATACTCCCTTCTTATGCGCAACTAAAGGCACAACATATAACAAGTTACATATTGTGCCCGATGTGTGCAATTTTTAATTATTTTCAAGATTGCTTCTCAATCTCTATCTTACTAAATTTTAATTTATAATTTGTTATTAAAGATATATTATTTAGATGTAATTATTATTTAAATTTTGAATTGTTATAGACCTAAATACTTTTTTTGTAGCTTAAAGAAATTACACACATATTTATTAATAAGAATTAAAAAATTCTATTAATCTATATCTATTAATACCTCATTGTTTGCCTTATTTAAAGCTATTTCAAGTTCTAAAATTTCTTCGTTTTTATCTTCTAAATACTTTTTAAGCTCTTTTTTATTGAAATTAGGTTCTCTAACCTTATAATATACAGATGTAGCAGCTGCATCTACCTTTCTCTCCTTCGATGGCTTAACCTGTTCTAAAATTTCTTCGAAATTTTCAACTTGATCCCTTAAGTATTTTATTTTATTTAAAGCACCTTGGAGGCTTAATTTTCCATTTTTTGTTTCTATGTAATTTTCATTATTTGCCTTAGATATTTTTGTCTTTATCTGAGAAATCTCTTCTCCCAATTCTATTATCAACTCAAATTCTCTGTTAAAATCAACTACTTCATTACAATCAAATCTACTTCCGTCAGATTCTAAAATATATTCTTGAATTAAATTTTCAACTTTCATCATAGTATACATTTTATCTCTATAGATTCTGTCTAATTCAGACACCTTTAACATCGCTTGACTTATTGTAATCATATGTAAACCCTCCATATTTTAAAAGCTACTGTTTTTTAAAAACATATGCTATACCTACTATAAACAACAATGTAAGCATATAAGATAGTATATATGTATATGAAGCTGTCGATTGTAATAGCAATATTAGTACTATCGCAATTAATTCTAAGGATGAAAACAATATATTTTTTAATCCCTCTAAAAATATTCCAAAAAACAACCATACTATCTTCATTTCTGAGCTTTTTAAACTAAATCCGTTTAAGTAATCCAATAATGTGCCTACAAAAATATTTCTAAAGTAATTTCCACAGACAACCACTCCATTAGTTATACCCTCGTATAGGCCTAATTCGTATTCAAGTTGAAATCCAGCCTTGGATTTAGCGTAGTAAGTAAGTTTCGAAGTTGAAACCTCCTCTAACCTAGATAGTGAAACATATCTGCTCAATTTATTTGAACTAAAAATCTTACTTTGACCAGTATAATTAATAGAAAGAGGC
>NZ_JBJDXL010000541.1:0-2162 GCF_051866655.1 Intestinibacter sp. | reverse complement strand
ATTTTTCAAGGTCGTGAGCTGGTACTAATTGTCCTATTATACCTACATCGTTTAAGTCTGGTTTTAGACAGTTATTTGGACATCCACCAACTGCTATTTTAAATTTATGAGGTAGAGCTACATCTGAATATCCTTCGAAAAATCTCTTGTGGATTTCTTCAGATATTGCGAAAGAATCTAATAGACCGTATTGACAAGTAGTCCCTTTACATGATACTACTGGACGAACCTTAGCTCCTGTTCCACCTGTTTGTAAACCTGCTTTAGCAACGTAATTTCTGAAATCGTCTATTTTTTCATATGGTATACCTTGAACTTCTACTGATAGACGAGTTGTAAAAGTTATGTTTCCATTTCCAAATAATTCTGCTGCTTCTGCTATGCATTTATGTTGTTCTGCTGTTATTTTACCATTTACTGTTAATACTCTTCCTGAAAAGTTATCAGTTCCTTTGTTATTCAAAAAACCTAATGCTTTAACTCTTTTTACATCTTCTGGACTTACTGTTAATGCTGACATTTTATCTTCCCCCTTATAAAATTTTTATCTATATTAATCGTATTTATTATAGACTTTATTGGATTAATTTCTAAATTATGGTTAACCACTTACAAGAACTATTTTACCACTTGAATATGTATTTGAAAAGTGATATTATCTTATCATTATTATAGGTAAAACCTATTGATAACGTTTATCGTGAATTAGAGGATTTACTAGTATTTTATCCAAAACGAAGCTAATTATTCAATTTATACTAAAATATTCTTTGGAAATTTTTAACAGGAGGGGTTTTTGTGACTATAAGACATTTACGAATTTTTATAGCTGTAGCAGAAAATAAAAAGATGAGTCTCGCAGCTAAGAAACTTTATATCTCTCAGCCGACAGTCAGTCAAGCTATCAGGGAATTAGAGGAGCACTACGGCGTAAAATTATTTGAGAGACTTTCTAAAAAGCTATATATTACTGAAGCCGGTAAATATTTACTTTTTCAAGCAAAAAACTTAGTATCTCAGTACGACAATCTAGAGAAATCTATGAAGGAAAACTACAAGAGAGAGACTCTTAGAATCGGAGCTTCTCTTACAGTCGGAGCTATTTTGTTATCTAATATTTTAAACGACCTAGAGAGTTACAACCCGAATTTAGACACATTTGCATATGTAAATAATACCAGCGTAATAGAGAAAAAATTGCTCGAATCGAATCTAGATGTCGCTATAGTAGAAGGAAAAATCAAATCACACGACCTAATAAGTATACCAATGATAGACGATTACTTAGTTTTAGTCTGTGGTATAGACCATCCTCTATCAACTAAAAAGGAAATCCACTTAAGCGATTTAGAAAATCAAAAGTTCGTAGTCAGAGAAAAAGGCAGCGGTACTAGAGAATTGCTAGATGAATTTTTAAAATTACACAACTTAAAGGTAAAAATTGTCTGGGAGGCGAGCTCTCCTGACACGATTAGACACGCAGTAATCAACAACAGATGTCTCGCTCTAATGCCGATGCGTGTAATGGAAAAGGATATCATTGATCACAAGATGAATGTTATTTTCAACACTACAAATGAGTGGAATCGCTATTTTAGTTTGGTTTACCATAAAGACAAGAATATAACTGATTCCATCGTTTTATTAAAGGATATACTAAAAAAATACAAGTCTCCTAACTTTAATGTAAGTGAATTGTCTTCTAAATTAATTTTAGAGTAAGAAAATCTTTATTCTAAAGATCCATAATGTAGATTTTCTTGAAATGCATAACGGAAATTATTTTTATTCACAATTTTTAAAGGAATATAATTTCCTATGCATTATAAAAAAATATCTCCAAATTTCTGTCGTAGGAGATTTGGAGATTTAATATTGTAAATTTATTTTAAGGAAATATCGTCTATGCCACTAAACGCATTCCTCATTAAGGGCTTTTTTAATTAATATATATTATACAGCTTCCAGTTAGTGGAATTTCAAGTAAATTTTATTTATTTTTTTAATGCTTTAAACCGTTGCAATTGCTGTATTTTTACGATTGATAATATTTTTTATATTGTATTAATTGCATTTTTTTGATAAAAAAACCGATACATGTGTAGATCCATCAGTACATGTATCGGTTTTAATTTTATTTATCGCTTATAGATAATTTTCCA
>NZ_JBJDXL010000540.1:0-2165 GCF_051866655.1 Intestinibacter sp. | reverse complement strand
TATCGGCGATATAGTTAACTACATTGAAAGTAAGTAGTATGATATTATTAAAATAAGCTATAGAAAATACAATATGATTTTCTATAGCTTATTATTATTTTATTACTTGTTTATTTTATCTAGTATATAGCTTTCCATTTGATTTACAGGTATTTGTAAGGTCATAGCTAGTTCTGTATGAAGATTATCCTGTGCCAATTTGAAATATTTCTCGTCAGTTGCACTTAATTTCTTCCCTTGATTCAATCTCTCTTCTTTTCTCTGATAAATAGTTTTTATAAGACTCAATAATTTTCTACATTGACAGCTTTTTATACAATCCTTATATACTTGCTCACGTAACTTTTCATCTTCTACTAATAATCCCTTTATATTAGGTATATCGCTTATTAAAGTCTCCACATCCTGCTTAGATATCAACTTTCTAATAATAACTTTTTTATTATCCACTGGTGAAAAAACTTTACTCTTATTTTGATTTACAGGTTCTAATATATAATACAATTTATCTTTAGGTGCACCATGCATGTTCAAAGTTGAAATATCTATTATTTGACAAACGCCTGCATTACCATAAATCACATATTCTCCCTTTTTAAACATATTTACATCCCTTTCTATTTTTATATTGATTTATTAATTTGTAAATGTATTATATTCAAATATGCGCTATTAAGAATACTAAAAATTGTGAATATTCTTAATATAATTGATATAAATACTTATATTTCTCCTGTCTACATAGCAACTATAAGTCTTTTTTCTTATTTTGTAATCTAGTATTCGTTATTTATCAGTGTATTTGTAAAAAACCTTACAATATAATTCTATCACATTGAAAATTTTTTTGTCAGTTTTTTTTAATTACATAATCCTTTTAATTTTTTTATTTTTTACAAATATATTAATTAAGTTATATAAAAATATAAATTTTATATTCGACTTAAAAGTGTAAATTTACATTTATTTATATTTTTGTGTATTTTATATCCAAATTGTGGTATATTTTAAGGTGACTAAAATATACATGAGGTGATTACTATATGGTAGAAAAAAAGTATATTCAAATGGAAGGTATATTTTCAGGTAGTAGAGTTGTAAATATATATCTTCCAAATGATTACAATCAAAGAAGAAAAAAATATCCTGTACTTTATATGTTTGATGGACATAATTTATTCTTTGATAAAGAAGCCGCATTCGGTAAATCATGGGGTATGAAAGAATATTTAGAGGGTAACGACGTTCAATTGATAGTGGTTGGAATTCAATGTAGCTTTGAAGGCAACGAAAGAATGTCTGAATACTGCCCATACGACCTAGAAAACTACTATGGTGAATTCATAAAGGGAAAAGGCAATGAATACCTAGAATGGATGATAAATGTCATAAAACCTATGATCGATTCTGAATACAGAACTAAAACAGATCGCAAAAATACACTAATAGGTGGAAGCTCTATGGGAGGATTAATGGCTGCATATGCTGGAATCAAATATTCTGACGTATTCTCAAAATGTGCTTGTCTATCTCCTTCTTTTGAATTATGCTATGACAAATTTATGGATGATGTCGTATCAAGCGAACCAAGAAAAGGAACTAAGTTCTATATGGATATAGGAAGCTTAGAGCTAGAAGATGAATATAGAAGAGTTAATTATACATCTTATATGTTAGAATTATGCCACAAGCTTCAATCTAAGGGGGCCAACTGTTACCCTAGATTAATTCCTGGAGGAGAACACAACGAGGCTAGCTGGGAAAAACAAGTTCCTGTATTTATGGAATATCTTTTATAATAGATTAAATAAAAAAAAGATATAATTTCATAAAAAGGCTATTAAAAAAAATATTTTTTAGTAGCCTTTTTTAATTACTTAATTTGCAACGCAACCTTCCCATTTTTTCAAGATATTTAACATAAATCCTTTAATATCTATTCCATATAAATCATCTAGTATTGGATCATTTAATACTTTTTGAGGTGGACCATAAGATACAACTTGACCATTTTGTAGCATTAAAACATTATCCGCAAAATACTGAACTAAATTTAAATCGTGCAAAACTCCGACTACAATTTTATTCTTTGTTTTAATCCACTCCTTTAAATTTTCTAACAAATCTATTTGATTTTTAAAATCAAGATGATTTGTAGGCTCATC
>NZ_JBJDXL010000539.1:0-9668 GCF_051866655.1 Intestinibacter sp. | reverse complement strand
ATACAGCTTTTTTCATAGATTTATCCTCCTTGGTATTAAGTAAAATATTTTTATAAATCAGTCCATAATCTTAAACAAAAGGACTATAATTTCTTCCATCATATACGATTTCATCATATCCTTTAGGATCAGTATTTCCCTCTGTACTGAATATTAAAACTGTTGAATTTTCGTCTAAATTCATAGCTTTTCTTATATCGGCAAATTCATACTTTTCCATTAAAATAGATAAAAGACCAGTTCCGACTGCACCTGATTCACCAGAGATAATTTTTTTATCGTCATTTATAGGACTTGCCAGTACTCTCATTCCTCTAGCAGTTACATAATCTGGACAAGCAGCATAGAAGCTTGCATAATCTCTCAATATAGGCCATGTAGCAGTATTTGGTTCACCGCAGTTAAGACCAGCCATAATTGTCTGTAGGTCACCTGTAACAGCGTGAGGCTTTGAGTCATCTGCAAGTGCAGATTTATAAATACATGCCACAGTAGCAGGTTCAACTATAGTGGTTATAGGCGGTTTTTTATCGAATCTATTGACCATATATCCAAGCACACTTCCTGCCATAGAGCCAACGCCAGCTTGTAGGAATAAATGAGTAGGTTTTTCTATTCCAAGCTCGTTTAATTCATCTAATGCCTCCTTCGCCATGATAGTATAGCCTTGGCTTATGAAGTTAGGAACATCTTCGTATCCATCCCAAGCAGTATCTTGAACTAAGTACCAGCCTTTTTCATCAGCTAGAGAAGACGCTTTTCTAACTGCATCGTCGTAATTTAAATCAGTTATTGTAACAGTAGAATTTCCCATGCTTTCGATAGCTTTAGCTCTAGCTAATACACTACCCTTAGGCATGAATACAACAGATTTACAGCCTAGCTTATTTGCAGCCCAAGCCACTCCTTTACCGTGATTTCCATCGGTAGCTGTTACAAATACTATATCCTTTAATTTTTCTTTTATTTGTTCTGATTGAAGGTCTTCAAATGTTGTAGAAGAAGGATCTAAATTTAATTTATCGCATACAATTCTAAATATAGCGTATAAGCCACCAAGGCCTTTAAATGCATTAAGACCGTATCTGTAGGATTCATCTTTTACAAAAATGTTTTTTACGCCTAATTTTTTTGCTAGATTGTCTAATTTAACTAGTGGTGTTTTTTCGTAGCCTTCTATAGACTTATGAAATTTTTCAACATCGTTTACAATAGCTTCTGTTAAAAAATCTACGTCAGTTGAAGGGTCTGTTTCAGTAGAAATTATACTTATTCCAAAATGTTCTTTGTATTTAATCATGATAAGTCTCCTTATAATAAATTTTATAATAAAGGTTTTCCCATTAATATAATTATATTTTATAAATTTACCTATTTCTACCTAAATATTGCTGATTTATATAACTACAATATTTTATAAATAAAATATATGATACAATATTGTTAACTATAAAAAAGTAAGGAGGAAATATTATGGATAGCCTTTTAATGACAGGATTTGTACTTACTGTCGGCGTTATGGCGATTTTTATAAGTATAATAAGCTTTGTTTTTATGATTATGTATCAATTGAGGAAAAAAGTTAAAGTCAATAATTATGTTAAGTTAATAATATTATTAGCTTTTATAATAGGTATGGTATTAGCTTTTGTATCATATAGTAGATTAGATTTAAAATCGCTTGGATTTTAGTTATTTTTGTGTGGATATTGAAAGTATTTAGTTGTGTAAATTTTGGAGGAAAATATGGACAAAAAGATTGATTTGACAGAAGGGGGAATTGTAGAAAAGCTAGTAAAAATAGCCATCCCTATAATGGCTACCTCCTTTATCCAGATAGCATATAATTTAACCGATATGATGTGGGTAGGGAGAAATGGAAGTGACTCAGTTGCAGCAGTTGGAACTGCTGGTTTTTATACATGGCTTGCCATGGCATTTATTTTGTTTTCAAAAATTGGAGGAGAAGTAAAGGTCGCACAGAGTATGGGTGAAAAAAATATAAAAGAGGTTAAATCCTATATAAAATCATCTATAGAATTAAATATATTTTTATCTATAACGTATAGCTTGATTTTAATTATTTTCAATAAACCTTTTATAGGTCTTTTTAATTTGGGGGATAATCAAGTAATAGCTATGTCTAGGAGTTATTTAATAATAGTAGCATGTGGAATGATTTTTTACTTTATAAATCCAGTTTTTACATCGATATTTATAGGTCTTGGAAATAGCAAGACTCCTTTTAAGATAAATACAATAGGCCTTATTGCAAATATAGTTTTGGATCCAATTATGATATTTGGTCTTGGGCCTATACCAGCACTTGGAGTGAATGGGGCAGGTATTGCGACTGTGACATCTCAGATTATAGTTAGCTTTGTATTTATAAGTATTATAGTGAAAAATAATGAGGAATACTTCAAGGTAAAGTATTTTAGAAATATAGAGTGGAAGTATTTTAAAATTTTATATAAATTAGGATTTCCTGTAGCTATTCAAAATGCATTATTTACGCTTATATCGATGGCTATGGGTGTTATAGTGGCGTCGTTTGGACCAGTGGCAATTGCAGTTCAGAAGGTAGGCTCTCAGATAGAGTCAATTTCGTGGATGAGTGCAGATGGGTTTGCGGCTGCTTTATCGACTTTTACTGGTCAAAATTACGGAGCTAGCAAATACGATAGAATTGAAAAGGGAAGCAAAATAGGTATAATAGGAGCTTTGATTTGGGGAACTGTGACATCGGCAATTCTAATATTTTTAGGAAAAAGTATATTTAGTGCATTTATAAATGAGCCTGATGCTATTTTAAAGGGAACAGATTATTTGAGAATATTGGGTTATTCTCAGCTACTTATGTGTATAGAGATAACTGTTACAGGTATTTTTAAAGGATTAGGTAGAACATATATACCTTCCTTTGTGAGCATAACTTTGAATTTGGCTAGAATTCCTATGGCGATTTTACTTAGCAGAGCGAGTTTACTTGGGCTTAATGGAATTTGGTGGAGTGTTACAATAAGCAGCAATTTCAAAGGAATATTTATGGCATTGATTTTTATAGTGCTGTATAAAAGCAAAAAGCTTTATCAAAAACAAAGCTCGACTGAGGATAAATCTGAGAGCTGTTTAGATTGTAATTAAAATGAACTGGAGATAACAAATTATCTCCAGTTTTTTTGAATATATGTAAGTTATGGAAATAGCTGATTTGTATTGCAAGCATTTTAAAATTTGAATATAATCTACCTACAAGAATTGATAATCATTATCTATAGATAAATAAAATCATAACGGAGGAATAAATTATGAAAAAAATAAAAATACTAGCAATGTCGTTGATAGCGATATTATCGATGATGCTATTTACAGGCTGTTCAAATAGCGATGAAGCAGCAGAAGAAACTAAAATGAGAGTTGTAGAGACTTCAAAGGGAGAAGTAGAAATACCGGAAAATCCAAGTCGTATAGTAGATATTTCTGGAAGTAGTGAGGAATTAGCTATATTGGGATATACTCCAGTAGCAACTGCTAACGTAGATTCTTATGATACAGAAAACGTACCATCTTATATGGCTGAGGCTTTTAAAGATGTAAAAGTAGTTGGACATTCAATGAGCGATACTATGGATATAGAAGCGATAATAGAAGCTGAACCAGATTTAATAATAATGGCGCCGAGACAAGAAAAAATATACGATGAACTAAAAGAAATTGCGCCAGTTGTAATGCTTGAGGATTACTCAAATGATTGGGAGAAGAATTTAGAACAAGTTGCTAAATTATTCGGAAAAGAAGACGATGCTAAAAAATGGTTAGATTCTTACTATGAAGAAGCTAAGAAGGTTGGAGATGAAATAAAGAAATCTAAAGGAGATAAATCATATGTAGTTGCTCTTGCATCTTCAGGACAATTTATGATATTTACAGAAGGTGGAATGGGAACTATTTTAAAAGAAGATATGGGACTTAAACAACCAGCAAACATGCCAAAGCAAGATAGCATAACTCTTCCGACTGTCAGCATAGAAGGTCTTACAGAAATAGATACAGATAACATAATAGTAATCGGGATGGAATCTGATAAGCAGGATTTAGAAAAAGACAGTGTATTTAATGAGATAAGAGCTGTAAAAGAAGGAAACTTTGTATTCTTAAATGCAAGTCCGTTCTTCTCACAGGCTTACAATCCAATGGGAAGACAATTATTGTTAGAAGAAATTAAAAAAGCTTTAATATAATAACATGAAAATCGAGGTTGATTTTAAATTAGGTGAATAAATTTATTTATTCACCTAGTTTAATTTAGAGGATAAATTAGAAAATTCAAAAAAGGAGTGAATTGTTTGAATAAAAGAAATTCGTATATTTTGATAGTTTTAGGGCTTATGCTACTGACTTTGGGAATATTCATATCGGTATCTATAGGTGCTAAGGATATAAGTTTTTCGACTATGGTAGATAGTTTATTTACAAATAACGGTGATATAGAATCGAAAATTATAAGAGATGTCAGAATACCTAGGGCGATTGCAGGTATGTTGGTCGGAGGATTTTTGGCGGTGTCGGGTGCAATCATGCAGGGGATAACTAGAAATCCAATAGCAGAGCCATCGGTTATAGGTATAACTCAGGGTGCTACATTTATGGTGGCTGTGGCCTTAGTTTTACAGCAGATAAATCCTAATATAGTTGTAGGTGGATTTTCACTAATGGTATTTGCTTTTTTAGGAGGAGGTATAAGTGGATTGTTTGTTTATTTCGTAAGCTCAAGGTCGATTGGCAAGGTAGATCCTGTGAAGCTTACTTTGGCTGGGACGGCGCTTGGAACACTGCTTATATCGTTGGCGACTGGAGTCTGTATGTATTTTAACTTGTCGCAGCAGTTGAGCTTTTGGATATGTGGAGGATTTATAGGAGTTAAATGGCAGGGAGTGAAACTGCTTTTAATAGTGGGGATTATCGGTATAAGTCTTGCCATGATTTTATCTAAAAAAATCACCATCCTTAGCTTAGGTGAGGAGGTGGCTATAGGTCTAGGTGAAAATACAAACCGTACGAGATTTATAGCGTTGATAATAGTTATTTTGCTGACAGGGGCATCTGTTTCTGTAGCTGGAAATATAATTTTCGTCGGACTTATAATCCCTCAAATAGTCAAAAAAATAGTTGGTGTGGATTATAAATATATAATTCCTTGCTCGTTTGTGATGGGAGCTGTTTTGTTGGTTTACAGCGATGTATTTTCTAGGCTTATAAATCCACCTTATGAGACGCCAATAGGATCTTTAACGGCGCTTTTAGGAGTTCCTGTTTTTATATATCTTATCAGAAAGGATATGAATTAATATGAAGAAAAATAAAAAATTTACGATTATAGTATTCGTTTTAATAGCTCTTATATTTTCGACCTTTGTAATCAGCTTACATCTAGGATCATCAAATACAACGCCTATGGATGTAATCAAGACTTTGATTGGTCTTGGAACAAAGAATCAAGAATTGGTAATTTTTAAATTGAGATTGCCGAGAATAATTATGGCGGTTTTAGTTGGAACAGCGCTTGCAATTGCTGGAGCTATTTTGCAGGGAGTCACGAAAAATGATTTGGCGGATTCAGGTATATTAGGTATAAATTCTGGAGCTGCTTTGTTTGTAGTTATGTATATGTATTTTTTAAATGGAAATGTATACGACGGAATAAGTAATTTCACTATATACACTATGCCTATAGTTGCTCTTATAGGAGCTTTATTTGGATCGTTTTTAATATATGTACTGGCTTGGAATAAGGGAATAAATTCATCGAGATTGCTGTTAATCGGAATTGGGATAAATACAGCTTTTCTTGCATTGCTTACAGTTTTTCAGTTGAAATTTACGACTCAGGAGTTCAACAGAGTAGTGGCATGGACTAACGGAAGTATATGGGGAGCGACTTGGAAATACGTATTTATAATCGCTCCTTTTGTAGCTGTGTTTGGAGTATTTGCGTTTTATAAATCTAGATATCTAGATGTTTTAAATCTAGGTGACGAGATGGCTGTAGGCCTTGGAATAGATGTGGAAAAGGAAAGGCGAAAATTAATTGTAGTGGCAGTCGTTTTAGCGGGAGTTGCAACTTCAGTTGCTGGAAGTATAGCATTTTTAGGACTTATAGCTCCACATATAGCTAGGAAATTAGTTGGTCCTGCTCATAAAAGACTGATACCAGTTTCAGCATTAGTCGGCGCGTTTATTTTGCTGGTATCAGATACAATTGCTAGAAATGTATTTGCACCGCTAGAGATACCAGTTGGGCTTGTAGTTTCTGTGATAGGAGTACCGTATTTTATTTACTTGATGATAAAGACAAATTAATTGCTAAGGAGGAAATTCATGACAAATTCAATAGAGACAAAAAATATAAATATTTCTTATGGAAATGTAGATATAGTAGAAAATTTAAATTTAGAAATACCAAAAGGAAAAATTACGACGATTATAGGTGCAAATGGATGCGGTAAATCGACGATTTTAAAGACGATAGCTAGAATTTTAACTGCAAAAAGTGGAGAGATATATATAAATTCTAAAAATATAAAGAAACAAAGTTCTAAGGAAATTGCAAAAAATATGGCTGTTTTACCTCAAAGTCCACAGGCTCCAAATGGATTGACAGTAGAAGAACTGATTGCCTATGGAAGATTTCCACATAAAAGCGGATTTAGGTCAGATAAAAAAGAAGATAAAGAGATAGTCGACTGGGCGTTAAAGGCTACAGGAATATATGAATTTAAAAACAGAAAAATAGAGGATTTATCTGGAGGCCAAAGACAGAGAGCTTGGATAGCTATGGCTTTAGCCCAAAAGACAGATATACTGCTTTTAGATGAGCCAACAACTTATCTAGATTTAGCTCATCAATTAGAGGTATTGGAGGTGCTAGACGAATTAAACAAAAAATACAACACCACAATAGTAATGGTAATACACGAGCTAAACAATGCAGCTAGGTTTGCACACCATATGATAGGCATCAAAAAGGGAAAAATTTGCTGCGAGGGAAGTCCAGAAGAGGTCATGACAAAGGAAAACCTAAGAGAGCTTTTCAATATAGATAGTGAGATAGTAGAAGATCCTAGAACTAAAAAGCCAGTTTGTATAACTTACGATATGGTTAGGTAGGAGTGTTATTATGGACAATTTAGCGAAGGACAATATAAGTAAATTACTATTTAAATACTCTATACCAGCTATATTGGCTATGCTAGTCACTTGCTTGTACAACACAGTAGACAGAGCTTTTATAGGCTCGATGGAGGGAGTAGGAGCATATGCTATATCTGGTCTTGGAGTTACGATGCCTGTGTTTACTCTAATAGGAGCATTTGGAATTGCTGTGTCAGTTGGAGGTAGCACGAATATATCTATAGAATTAGGTCGAGGCGAGATAAAAGAAGCTGAAAAAATTTTAGGAAGCACTTTTGCACTTGAAATCCTAGGTGGGATTGTATCTATGGTAGTATGTCTTGTGTTTATAGATCAGATTTTATATACATTTGGGGCGAGTGATAATACTATTATTTACGCAAAGGAATATATGGCGACAATGCTTATGGGTTCTGTTATAAATTTAGCTGGATTTAGCTTGAATGCAGCTATAAGGGCTGATGGCAGACCGAAGCTTGCTGCTACAATTATGATAACTTGCTCACTGCTTAATTTGGTTTTCGACCCGCTGTTTATATTTTATTTCGGATTTGGAATAAAGGGTGCGGCAATAGGGACTGTTATATGTCAGTTTATAAATTTTGTATGGACGACTTATTATTTCACTAGAGGAAAATCTAATATAAGGTTAAGGTTGGAGAATGTAAGATTAGATAGAAAAGTAATAGTCGCTATTTTGACTGTGGCAGCTACACCATTTTGTATGGAAATTGTGACTGGATTTATACATCTAGTTACAAATAAGTTTTTGCATGCATATGGTGGAGATTTGGCGATAGGAGCGATGACTGCTATTACATCGATATCGTTGATGTTTTATATGCCTATATTTGGACTGAGTCAGGGAATGCAGACCTTGATAGCTTACAATTACGGTGCTAAAGAATTTGCTAGAGCTAAAAATGTATTGATGCAGGGGTTATTTGTAGCGGTTGTGTTTTTAACTTTAGGACTTTTATCGATTAAAATTTATCCAGATATGTTTGTCGGTATATTTACCAAGGATATAGAATTACAGAGAATTTGTCTAAGTGGTATAAATATATATTTAGCTACTATGCCGTTAGTTGGAATTTGTATACTTGGACCGATATATTTTCAGTCGATAGGAAAAGTCAAGCACTCTATATTTTTGACTTTGTTAAGACAAGTTATATTATTTATTCCAATTATAAGCGTAGTATCAAAAGCTATGGGCATGAAGGGTGTTTGGTTAAGCCAACCTATAGCCGATATTTCAGCAGCTTTGATAATAGGCGTGTTTTTAGCCAAAGAAATCAGAGGAGAAACTGCATTAAACTACAAAAATGATTATAATATTAAATAAGGTATGAAATTATCTAGGTAAACGCAGAATATATTTATCGGGATAATTTTGGGGAGTAAATAATTTTTTCGGAGGAAAATATATGAAGTTAAAAATTATCGATAAGGAATTTGCAATATGTCAAGTTGAGAAAATTTCAGATATCAATTTTGATGATGAGTTTTTATTTATAGGTAAAACAGACAATGAGCTTTCTTTAGTTTGCCAAAGTGAATCTATTCCAAAGGACGCTTTGAAGATCGACGATGGATGGGTTGGATTTAGAATAGAGGGAACTCTAGATTTTTCGTTGATAGGCATTATATCTAAGATATCAAAGATATTAGCTGATAGCAAAATAGGAATATTTACTGTCTCTACATACGATACAGATTATATCTTAGTTAAAAAACAAAGTATAGAAAAGGCAAAAACTGCTCTTAGAAATAACGGATATATTATAGATTAATATCAATACAAATATCACCAACCGTATTATAGTGGTTGGTGATATTTGTATTTTATATTCGAGCTTGAATTTTTATATCCATATCTAGAGCATTTGCGTATTTAATAAATGTATCTAAAGTAGGAGTATTTCCACCTATAGTTTCAATTCTAGATATCATTTGTTGAGTGAGACCACTTTTTTTTGCGACTTCTTTTTGAGTAAGACCTTTTTTCTTTCTTATTTCTAATAATTCTTTTCTTAGTTGATATTGTTGTTCAAACTCATCACAGTATTGTTTTAAATTTGTGTCTTTTTTTAATTCATTTTCTAGTTCTTTTTTAGGATCACATTTCACGAATGGCATAAAATCACCTCTTTATATAAATTTTTTATCTAGTTCCTTTTCTAATTCTCTAACTCTATCAATAGCTTTTTGAAGTTCAAAATATTCAGCTTTACCCTTTTGTTTTTTACAAGCATGAACTATGTATAAATTGTCTATATCAGCAACTATATACTATGGTGCAATAATTATTTATGTTCATTGGATTACCTTTCTTAATATTATATGATTTATTAATATAATTATACATCAAAAATGATGTATAAACAATAAAATTTATAAATAAAAAGGAAAAATTAAAAAACTTAATTATAGTTAAGGTTAATTTAAGGAAAGAAGATTATTATATAATC
>NZ_JBJDXL010000538.1:0-2170 GCF_051866655.1 Intestinibacter sp. | reverse complement strand
GTTGTAATTACAGGTGATTTGGTAGATGGAGAAAATAATAACTACGATGTAGCGTTGGATTTTATGAGAAAGCTTGTAGAATTGTATAGAGTTTACTATATAATTGGCAATCACGAGCAAAAGGCTTCAATTAAAAAATACAAAGAGGAATACAAAGAAATTTATTTCAATAGATTACACGAAATGAACTTTACAAATTTAGACAATGCAAAGGTTGAAATACAAAGAGGGGACTCTGTAATAAATCTATATGGTTTGACAGTTCCATATAGTTGTTATAAGTATTTATTTGAAAGAGGAGAAAATACCGATATAGATAGAAACTTTTTGGTTGAATCTCTGGGAAATCTAGATAGAAATCAGTACAATATACTATTGTCTCATACACCTTTTTATTTTGAGGAATACGAAAAATGGGGTGCGGATTTAACTCTATGTGGACATGTACATGGAGGAATAATTAGATTACCTTTTGTAGGTGGTTTACTATCGCCAAATAGAGAATTTCTACCTAAGTACGATTTAGGTAAATACATAAAAAATAAATCTACTATGATAGTAACTAAAGGTCTTGGAGGTTCAAAGGTATTGATTAGAATAAACTGCAAGCCAGAGGTTGTAAATATAAAGCTAAAGCATATATAGTGCATAATTAAAAATAGAAAAATCAATAATTATATACGATAGAGTACCAAATGAATTTATTTTATTTGGTGCTCTTTTTTTGTGTTTACTGTTAAATAAAGTTTACAAAAAATAACAAGGAAATCTATTGACATTTTTTTGGGCACGCCCTATAATCTAGGTATAAATATTTGGGCACGCCTAAAAATGGAGGGAGATTTTTATGGAAAGGATATCTAAAGCGATAGCCAAAAATAGTAAAGCAATTTTACTATTAGCGATAATTTTATTAGTTCCAGCAGTTTTTGGATTTATAAAAACAGATGTAAATTATGATATATTGAGTTATTTGCCAGAGGAAACATCGACAATGCAGGCAGAGAAAATTTTAAAGGATGAATTTGGATGTGGCTCTGTAGCGATGTTGATTGTCGAAGATATGCAGGACAAAGATGTAGCTGAAATCAAAGACAAGGTAGCAAAATTAGATGGAGTTAAAAAAGCTCTTTGGGTTGATGATTTTGTAGATTTATCAGTTCCAAAAGAAATACTACCAAAGGATATGACAGATTTACTTTACAACGGCGATAAGTCTACTATGATAATAGTAATGCTTAAAGAGGGAACTGCGACATTGACTACTCAAAACACAGTTGAGCAAATTAGAAATATAGTTGGTAAGCAAGGCTTTTTAAGTGGTATGAGTGGTATTATAAAAGACACTAAAGACTGTGCAGATGGTGAAATGCCATTATATGTAGTAATAGCTGCAGTACTTACCTTAATAGTTTTGTTGTTTACAATGGAATCTACAGTTGTACCATTTATATTTTTACTAAGTATTGGTATGGCAGTACTATATAACTTTGGATCAAATATAATATTTGGAGAAATTTCATATATAACTAAAGCACTAGCTGCGGTATTACAACTTGGAGTAACAATGGATTATTCGATATTCTTGCTCCACAGATATGACGAAGAATTACTCCAAACTGATGATAGAATAGAGGCGATGTCGAGGGCGATACAAAATACCTTCGTATCAGTAGTCGGTAGTTCAACTACTACTGTAGCCGGTTTCTTGGCACTTTGTGTTATGGATTTATCATTAGGTATGGATATGGGTCTTGTAATGGCAAAAGGTGTTATAATAGGAGTTTTATGTACAGTAACTGTTTTACCATCATTGATATTGATATTTGATAAACCAATACACAAATATACACATAGAACAATATTGCCAGCATTTAAGAAAGCTTCTAATTTTGTAGTAAAACATTACAAGAAGTTGGCGATATTATTTGTATTGATACTTATACCAGCATTTATAGGTAACAATAATGCAGAGGTTTACTATAATTTAGATGCATCTCTACCAGATGATTTTCCATCAATAATAGCAACTAATAAGATGAAGGACGATTACAATATGGAAAGTACAGATTTTATATTAGTAAGTGATCAGCTAGAACCATATCAAGTCACTTCTATGATTAAAGAGCTTGAAAAGGTAGAGGGAATAAATTCAGTAATAGGACTTGAA
>NZ_JBJDXL010000537.1:0-9691 GCF_051866655.1 Intestinibacter sp. | reverse complement strand
AACCGGAAGAAGAAATCGCAGAAAATAGAAATCAAGAAGATATGGATATTATTGCACATATTCACAAAGTCATTAATATAATAGCAAAAGAAAAAGGTTTTGCAGATGCAGGATTTAGAATAATAAATAACTGTGGCGACGATGGTGGCCAAGAAGTAAAACATATTCATTTCCATGTATTAGCTGGTAAAAAGCTTCCAATGTATGAAAAAGAAGCGAAATAGTAAATTTTACTGATTTTTAAGTGAAGATTTTCTTGTGTATTAATATTTCATTTGTATATTTAATTAAAAGACTTGATAAAAGTATAAATATAGTTTATAATATACAAGTATGAAATTGCAGAGGTTTTTGTAAGGGCCTTTGTGACTTTATACATAATTCGCGAAATCGGAGGGAGGGAAAAAGAATGTCAGAAGTAAGAGTAAGAGAAAATGAATCATTAGATAGTGCTTTAAGAAGATTTAAACGTCAATGCGCTATGTCTGGCATAATGTCAGAAGTAAGAAAAAGAGAACACTATGACAAACCAAGTGTTAAACGTAAGAAAAAAGCTGAAGCAGCTAGAAGAAAAAATGCTAAAAGATAGTAATATGAAATAAAGAGGTGAAGGGAATGTCCCTTAAACAAAAGTTACAAGAAGATCTTAAGTCTTCTATGAAAAACAAAGATAATACTAGAAAATCAGTAGTAACTTTAATTAGGGCTTCAATTAAGCAATATGAAGTTGATAATAGGGTTGAGCTAGGAGATGCTGAAATAACAGATCTTATAGCTAAACTATTAAAACAAACTAGAGATTCTCTAGGAGAATTCAAAAAAGCTAATAGAGATGACTTAGTAAGTCAAGCAGAAGCTGAAATAGAAGTTTTAAAAGAGTACCTACCTCAACAATTAAGCGAAGAAGAACTAAACGAAATCGTAATTTCTACTATATCTGAAGTAGGAGCTACTTCTATGAAGGATATGAAGAAAATTATGTCGTCTATAATGCCTAAAGTAAAAGGGCGTGCAGATGGAAAGCTAATAAATGAATTAGTTAGAAAAAACTTACAATAGATTAAAAGGTCTAGAATATAATTCTAGGCCTTTTTACGTTTTCAAAATAGATATTTTTTTATAATTAAGATAGAATTAAACTATAAAAAAGTTTACTAATCAGGGGGAAGGAATATGTTGAAAATTTGTATTACAGGGGGACCAGGAGCTGGAAAATCATCTATTATGTCGCTATTAGAAAATATATTGCAGGATAGAGGATTTCATGTGTGCATAGTGCCAGAGACACCTACAGAGTTGATTTTAACTGGGATTAAACCAGGTGATTGTATTTCAATGATAGATTTTCAAGAGTTTGTACTAGATAAGCAGTTAGCAAAGGAAAAGCTTTATGAAAAGATGGCCGATTACTGCGACCCAGATAAGCTGGTGATTTTTTACGATAGAGGAGTATTAGATTGTCTAGCTTATGTCGATAGAGATATTATGGAAAAAATGCTGCAACAGAGAAATTTAACGTTCTCTGAGGTTATGGACTATTACGATGCTGTATTCCACTTGGTAACTGCAGCTGATGGAGCAGAGGAATTTTATCTATGGAATGATCCGACAAAAGAAGATGTTGGAAACAATGCTGCTAGAAGTGAATCTCCTGAAGAAGCTATCGTAAAGGACAAGAGAACTTTGGAAGCATGGATAGGACATTCGCATTTGAGAGTTTTTGATAATTCAACTGATTTTTCAGGAAAGGTTGATAGAGTTGTCGAGGAAGTATTTAATCTTCTAGGAGAACCGCTGCCTAAAAAAATAGAGAGAAAATTTTTAATCGAAAAACCAACTCAAGAGGATATAGATAAAATGGGATGTAGTTCTGCTTCAAATATAATTCAAACTTACCTAATTAAAAAGGATGAAAACGTTGAAAGAAGAGTTCGTCAAAAGGGAAATAAAGAAGAAGGCTTTACATTTTATTATACTGAAAAAAGAGATGTTTCAAATGTAGAGCGTATCGAAAAGGAATATAAAATTACTCCAGATGAATATGTAGCTTATTTATCAGAGACGGATACTTCACTACATCAAATTTCTAAAGTGAGATATTGCTTTATTTACAAAAATCAATATTTTGAATTAGATGTATATTCATTTAGCGAAGAGTATGCAGTTCTTGAGATAAAAATTAATGATATAGATGAAGAGGTAGAGCTACCACCATTTATTAAATTAGTTAAAGATGTGACTGGTGATAAAAATTATAGAAATAGCTCAATAGCTAAAAATCTAAGCTTTTAATAAAAAATTTACACAACCTATTTGATGAAGAATTAAAGTCATATATTATATATATCCTACATAATTATTATAAATAATTGTTAGGAGAGTGAAATGCTTGATTATATCAGTAAAAGAAATAAAGAGATTTATTATATGTGTCTTAATTCCGATTTTAATAGGTTATTTGAGTTTTTTGATATCTACCTTGATATCCCAAACATCCTTTGAAATTCAATATTTACAGCTTATAAAGCCTGATTTTGCTCCAGATAGCGATGTATTTCAAATAGTATGGCCGATTTTATATGTTTTGATGGGAATATCTTACTACATAGTAATAAAGTCTGAAAAGAGTACTCAAAAGATAAGAGAGGCTTCGTTTTTTTACTACCTTCAATTGGCGTTAAATTTTTTATGGAGCGTTTTATTTTTTGGACTAAGTTTGAGGTTTGTAGCATTAGTAGAAGTTTTTATATTACTGTTGATTTTAATGGCGATGATATATACGTTTTTTAATGTAAATATAAAAGCAGCTCTACTCAATCTACCTTATTTAATTTGGATTACATACGCGATGGTTTTAAACTATTTTATTTGGATATTAAATAAATAATTTAAGCAAATTTGGACTACCTAAATATGAGGTAGTATTTTTTTATTTAAATATCACATTTATAGATTATAAAATTCATAAAATATATGGAGAAATCGATTTTAAGGGAGGTATTTTATGGATATATCATCAGATTTACAGGTTGTAAAGCCGATTGTCACTATAGTCAGCAATAAATTTTTGAGTATAGAAAATTATTTAAATATAGTTGAATACGATAATAATTTAATAAGAATAAAAACAAAGGAAAAAATAGTTAAAATAACAGGTGATAAATTAGTTTTGAAATATATAAATGAGGGTGAAATAGGCATAAAGGGAATAATATATTCTCTAGAATATGTCGATTAGAGGGGGAAATGAGTTGATTAACTATATAAAGGGATATTATGTATTAGTTGTAGAGGGGATAGATACAGAAAAATATTTAAATTTTATCTGTAAAAATAAGATCTCTATTTACAACGTAACTAGGATAAACAGGACAAAGGTAGAGTTTAGTGTATCTAGAAATGATTTTAAAAAAATAAAAAATATATATAGAGGTAATAAATTTGATGTAAAAATAAAACAAAAGACTGGAATTCCATTTCTAGTAAAGAGAGTATATAGGTATAAAATTATGTTACTTGCAGGTATTGCATCGCTTTTATTACTTTTAACTACGACTCAATTTGTAACAGATATATACATAGATTGTCCAGAGGGAATAGACAAGGAAGTTTTACAACAGGAATTAAAAGAATGCGGATTAAAGCCAGGTGTCTATAAAAAAAGCATAGATAGAAAGACTATTAGAGATCATATAATGCAAGAAATAGATGAGGTGGCTTATTTATCTATAAATGTAAATGGAACAAATGTATTTGTAACAGTCACAAAGAAAGACGATGAAAAAACTCAAAAGGTAAATTCTAATTATTGCAATATTATAGCATCTAAAAATGGTATAATAGAAAAAGTAATCGCTAGAAGTGGAGATGCAGTTGTATCAGTTGGAGATATAGTAAAAAAAGGAGATTTGCTTATTCAAGGAGCTGATACATCGTCTATGCCTGAAGTTTGGGCTAGTACTTTTTATGAAAGCACTCAAAAAAAGCCTTACATAGAGACGCAAAATAAAAAGACAGGACAGAGCAAAAATGTTTATACCATAACTTTCTATGATAATAAATACGAAATAATGAGAAATATAAAATATAAGAACTATATAATTGAAAATAATACGAAGGAAATTAAATTGGGAAATTATACTTTTCCAATAAAAATTTTGATAAGCACGTTTTACGAGGTTGAGAAGAAAAATGTAAAAATAGATGTAGATAAGTTAAAGGAGGAATTGAAACAAAAGGCTTTGAAGGACTTGTACTACATGATGCCAGCATCTGCAAAAATAAGAGATGTAAATTATAAACATAAAGTAGACAAAAATATGTTAGAATATATTGTAACAGTACAAGCAAGTGAAGATATATCAAAAGTATATTCTCTAAATAAAACAGAAATAAATAAAATTTTGCAAGAAAAAAGTAAAAGCGAGGATGGAGAGCCTGTTCCATCTAATCCAGAGAAGAGACCTATAGATGATGTAAAAAACGAGTACGATAAAAATAAAAAAGACGACAATGAGCAAAGTAATCAATAAATTAAAAATTACTTATGATAAACATTTTAAGGAGGCACAATTTAATTGATAGTACAAAAAAAATTTTTAATAGAAGAGCAAGAATTTGAAAGAGAAATATTTGGAAATTTTGACGAAAATATTAAATTGATAGAAGATACATTGAGTATCGATGTTATTTTAAGAGAAGGAAATATTGTATTAATGGGCGAAGAAAAAAACGTAGACTTAGCCTATAAATTGATGACAGAATTGCAAGAGACAGTCATTAATGGAAAATCACTAGATAGACAATCTGTGACGTATAGTTTATCTTTGCTATTAGAAGGTAGTGAAATGAAGATAAAGGAATTAGAAGATGTTATCGTAGTGACTAAAAAGGGAAAGGCAGTTCAACCTAAAACTCTAGGTCAAAAGAAGTATATAGAGCTTATAAATCAAAATGACATAACTTTTGGTATAGGTCCAGCTGGTACAGGTAAAACTTATTTGGCAGTCGCTATGGCAGTAAGCGCATTTAAAAAGGATGAAGTAAGCAGAATTATCTTGACTAGACCGGCAGTTGAAGCTGGGGAAAGCTTGGGATTTTTACCTGGAGATTTAAAGGATAAGGTAGACCCTTACTTAAGACCACTATATGATGCGTTATTTGATATGTTAGGTGGAGATAGAGTAAATAAATACCTAGAAAGAGGAACTATAGAGGTTGCTCCACTTGCATTTATGAGAGGTAGAACTCTAGACAATGCATTTATAATACTAGATGAAGCTCAAAATACAACTCCAGAGCAAATGAAGATGTTCTTGACAAGACTTGGATTTGGATCTAAGGCAGTAGTTACAGGAGATATAACTCAAACAGACCTACCAGATAACAAAAAAAGTGGTCTAATTCAAGCAACTAATATATTGAGTGATGTAAGAGGTATAGGTAAAATAGAGCTTACAGAAAAAGACGTAGTCAGACATGAATTAGTTCAAAGAATAATTAAGGCTTATGAAAAGTTTGAAAAAAGAGAAGAATATAAAAGAAGTAAAAGAGAAAAAGAAAAGAATGCAAAAAACTCTAGAAGATAATAAAATAATATAGAGCTTTAAAAATATTAAATAGTAGGTGAACATATGGAATTAATAATAGACGATAGACAGGATAAATTAGAAGTTAGTGAAGATTTAATAGAAAAAATAAAAGATATTATATTAGAATGTTTAGATTATGAAGATTATGACGACAATTATGAAGTAAGCTTATCTTTTGTAGATAATAAAGAAATACATCAATTAAACAGAGAGTATAGAGGAATAGACAGAGCTACAGACGTATTATCATTTCCACTTTTAGTAGAGGATGAATTCGATGTAGAATTTGGAGAAGAATCTCTAGGCGATATAGTAATATCTCTAGAGAGAGCCTTTGAACAAAGCAGAGAGTATAACCATAGCTTTGAAAGAGAGGTATGCTTCTTAGTTTGCCACAGTATGTTCCATTTACTAGGATATGACCACGATACTGAAGAGCATACTAAAGAAATGAGACAAAAGGAAGAACATATTTTAAACAAGTTAGGAATAACAAGGGAGTAGGTTTTTATGAAAAGAAACAAACCACGCCAAAATATTATAAAAGCATTTAATGCAGCTATTGAAGGTGTTATATACACCTTCAAGCACGAGAGAAATATGAAAATTCACTATATTACCGCTGTATTGGTACTTTTAATAAGTTTATTTTTAGATTTAAGCAGGGTAGAAATGATGATACTACTTCTTTCTATAAGCTTAGTAATAGTATCAGAGATGTTTAATACGGCTGTAGAAAATGCTGTAGATTTGACTACAAATGAAATTCATCCACTAGCAAAGATTGCGAAGGATGTTGCGGCTGGTGGAGTTTTGATTTCCTCACTAAATGCAGTGGCTGTGGGATATTTGATTTTTTATGATAAATTTGTGCTTTTTTCTCAATCAGTGATAGTATCGATTAGAAAATCGGATCCTCATGTAACCCTGATATGTATTGTATTGGTTTTAATTGCAGTAGTTGTAGTTAAAGCATTGACTGCTACAGGAACTCCACTTCAGGGAGGAATGCCAAGCGGTCATGCAGCACTTGCATTTGCACTTGCGACAGCTATAACTATGATGGTCGAAAATCCAATTGCTGCAGTTTTAGGATATATAATGGCTGTTTTGGTGGCACAGAGTAGAATTGAGGGCAAAATACATACATTTTGGGAGACAGTTGCAGGAGCTTTGTTGGGAATATTGATAGCTATGCTCGTATTCCAAATAAAAATATTTAACTTTTATTAAAAAATTTTAATTAATGTAAATAAATAATCGTTAATCAAATCTTTGTGTTATAATAATAATGCTATGGTAAAATTATGAAATCGAAGTATTCTATAATTTTATCGTAAATTTTTAGGAGGACTTTATGGACAGTAGAGAATTATTAAAATTAGCTGAAGAAGCGAGATTAAATGCATATGTACCTTATTCAAAATTTAGAGTAGGTGCAGCATTACTGACATCAGATGGAAAAGTTTATACAGGATGTAATATAGAGAGTGCCAGCTTTGGAGCGACTAATTGTGCTGAGAGAACAGCAATATTTAAAGCTATTTCAGAGGGCGAAAGTAAATTTGTAAAAATCGCAATAGCATCGGATAATTCTGATAAGAATCAACCGACATGGCCATGCGGAATATGCAGACAAGTAATAGTTGAATTTGCAGATGATATACAAGTAATAACTGGAAGTTCAAAAGGAGATATAATAGAAACAAATATAAAGGATTTATTACCACATTATTTTGCTAAAGGTGACTTTTAAGCAATGACAAAAAATAAAAAATTAGTAAAATACAATAAGTTAGGAGAAAATGTAAATGTTCAAATCAGGATTTGTTAGTATAGTAGGTAGACCAAATGTAGGAAAATCAACATTAATGAATAATGTAGTGGGAGAAAAAATTGCCATAATGAGTGATAAGCCTCAAACTACTAGAAACACAATTCAAGCAGTGTACACTGATGAAAAATGTCAAATTGTATTTTTGGATACACCAGGTATACACAAACCCAAAAATAAATTAGGCGAATTTATGGTAAAATCAGCAACAGATGCATTCAAAAATGTTGATTTAGTATTATTCGTAGTAGATGATTCAAAAAAAATAGGACCTGGAGATAGAAAAATCATAGAAGATTTAAAGGGGATAAAAACTCCAGTAGTTTTAGTTTTAAATAAAATAGATAAACTAGAAGAAGCTGAGCTATTTGACTTGATGAATTTATACTCAAAGGAAGAATTATTTAAAGAAATAGTTCCAATATCAGCTCTTAAAGGAAGAAATATAAATGAACTTCTAAAGGTAATAGAAAAATACCTTGAAGAAGGACCAAAGTACTTCCCTGATTATATGATAACAGACCAACCAGAGAGAGTACTAGTTTCAGAGCTGATAAGAGAAAAAGTTCTACATTATTTAGACGATGAGGTACCACATGGAGTTGCCGTAGAAATAGAGAGAATGAAATCTAGAAAAGACAAGGATATAGTAGATATATCTGCTGTAATTTACTGCGAAAGAGAATCTCACAAGGGGATAATAATAGGCAAAAATGGTAGAAAGCTAAAAGGTATCGGAAAATCAGCGAGAGAAGATATGGAATTTTTATTAGGATCAAAGATAAATCTTCAATTATGGGTAAAGGTAAAAGAAAACTGGAGAAATTTACAAAATTACATCAGTGATTTTGGATATAATGATAAATAAAGGTGGATTATATGGATAGGAAAAACAATGATTCTAATCTGTTGTTAGAACAGGTACTCGATTTATTAGAAAATAATAAAGTATTGGAACTAAGGGAATTATTAGAAGAATATCATATTATGGATATCTTTGATGTAATGGAAGACTTAGACGAAGAGCTGAAGGTGAAGCTTTTTGAAGTTTTACCAATTGATATGTCTGCGTCTATTTTAGAGGAAAGTGGACCTGAATTTTTTAGATCAATATTTTCTCTAATAGATGTAGAACACGGTAGAAATATCTTAGAACAGATGTCTTTAGATGATTTGACAGACATATTAAGTGAACTAGAAGACGATGAAAGACAGAGAATAATAAACTTACTTAATAAAGAGGATGCAGAGGATGTAAAACATCTTCTAGGATATGAAGAAGAATCAACTGGTGGTATAATGACAACTGGATATATAGAAGTCAATGAAAATATGACTGCTAAGGAAGCTATTGAGCATATGAGAAAAAATGCTGAAGATGCTGAAACTATTTACTACATATATGTTATCGATAACGACGAAAAGCTAGTAGGGGTATTATCTCTTAGAGAGTTGATTACAGCTAGAGATTCTGTTGTAGTTGGAGATTTGATGAGTGAAAATATAATATCAGTTTTCGACGATGACGATAGAGAATTGGCTGTAAAATTAGTATCTAAGTACGATTTATTGGCTATTCCAGTTGTAGATAAAAATAATGTACTAAAAGGTATAATAACTGTCGATGATATAATAGATGTCATGGAGGAGGAAGCTACAGAGGATTTATATAAATTAGCTGGATCTTCTGAACATGAAAGAGACGTAGCAGAAAAACCTGACTCTACTATGATGGAACAAATAATTTCATCAGTCAGAGCTAGAATACCTTGGTTATTGCTTATAGTAATAGGTGGATTGTTTACTGCGATGATACTCACTAATGCTACTTTCATAGAAGGTTTAACTTATGTTAAATTTTTATGCTTTGTGCCAGTAATATTAGTTATGGGTGGAAGCGTCGGAATGCAATCTTCTTCTTTAACGATAATGAAATTGTCTAATAACGATGAGGAAGATATCGACTTTAAAACAGTACTAAAGGAAGGTGCTGTAGGCTTAATTACAGGGATAGTATGCTCTATTATTATAGGATTGATGGCTAGAGTGATTTTAAATAGCTGGAATATGGCTATAGTAATAGGTATTTGCGTATGGATTAATATGATTGTAGGAGCTATGATAGGTAGCTTTACACCTTTAATGCTAAAGCATTTATCAGGAGATATATCGATAATATCTTCACCACTTATATCTGTTTTATTAGATATGATAGGTGTAGTATTATTCTTTGTAATTACGACAATATTTTTGTCAAATATTGTTT
>NZ_JBJDXL010000536.1:0-2176 GCF_051866655.1 Intestinibacter sp. | reverse complement strand
CCGACTATTATAAACGGAGCTCCTAAAAGCAATGTTTTGTAGCTAGCTGAACCTAAGCTTCCCATAAGCCAATAAGTAATAGCAGGTAGTTGTGTTTCAGAGTCTGCAACAAATTTTACAAATGATACAAGCGCTGAAAACAATGATCCTATCATTATACCTGCAAGTACCATACTATTCATATTATTTCCTTTCCCTGTACCAGAAATATAGGTAAGTAAAACTGCGATTATACCAAAGCATAATGCACAAAATTGTATTCCTATTAAACTAAATCCCAATAAAATTCCTAAAGCTGCTCCAAAGCTAGCCCCTGATGCTACCCCCAATGTATCTGGTGTCGCAAGTGGGTTTGAAAATAAACTTTGAAATGCACATCCAGCCACAGAAAGACCAGCTCCAACAAGCAGAGCAAGTAAAATCCTTGGAAATCTAATTGTCCACAATACAATTTCTGTTTGAGAGTTGACTACATAATCATATCCAAATTTTTCAAAAGTCGATTTTAAAACTTCAACTGGAGATATAAGCATCCTTCCAATCCCCATAGATAAGATTACTACTAAAATAGGAAGTATAATTAAAATTATCTTTTGAATTAAAGATAAGCTTCCCACTACCTTAAATTTTTTCATATTATAAATCCCCCTAGAAATTAAAAATAGCTACACCAAAAGTGGCATAGCTAAACAAATTTTTTCCTAAAAAAATATCGCCTTCCACCTTAATAGTAAATTTTGGTGTCAGAAATAAAATAAATACAGCCATAATCGATCTTAATTATCAGATAAACTTTTAACTTAGAAGCGATTATTAAATATTTTATTAGTGCTAGTATTAAATTAAAATCTACTCATTCTGAAACTAAATCTCAAAATAAGTTTTCGTACATATCATAAAAAGAGTATATCACATTGGTAGAAAAATGTAAACTTTTGTAAAAATTTAAACAAAAATGAATAAAGGGTGAAGTAATTTCCTCCACCCTTATATTTTTTACTTAAAATTTAATTTCTATTATATACTTAATTTATTTAGTTTCTGCATTGGTATCATCTAATAAATTATTTTCAGATAAATAAGATAAAAATGAAAGTCCTAACATAATCACTACTAATAAAGCTGTTATCAATACTATTGCCATTTTTACGCCTCCCTCTTTAATATAATAAATGTTAAAACAATTATTTGAACTATATATGAATAATTTTATAGTCCGTATTTCCAAATATCCCTTTTTCTCTTTTTTTAATATACATTTGCTAACCCTTCTATAATTAATATTATAATATAATTTACTAATTTACAAGTAAAGATTTCGTTAATAATTTCTTTCAAATTTATTAAATATTGCTACCAAAAGTTACAAATCTGTCAAATTTTATTTATATTTCCATTTTTTTACTTGACTTTAATAAATTAATCACTTAAAATTTTATACATAATAAATATTAAATAAAAGCGATGATTAGACGAGTAAATTTAGTTCGGTTACTAGAGATGGAAATTCATAGGCTGAAAGATTTCCTTAACTTGAGAAATTGAAAACTACCTAGGAGCTTCGTGCTGAAGTTATCTTGAATAGATTTTAGTAAGATACGACGTTTAGCTTACGTTACAAGTTCAAGTGGATTTTTTATAAAATCAATTTGGGTGGAACCGCGGGAATTTATACTCTCGTCCCTATTTAGGGACGGGAGTTTTTTAATTGTCAAAAAAATTAGGAGGTAAAAAAAACATGTATTTTTTAAGTACAAGAGGTAATAACGAAAAAATAACAGCTTCACAAGCAATAATAAAAGGTTTATCTACTGATAAAGGTCTTTATGTACCTTCTAGCTTTAAAAATTTAAGCGAGGAGTTAAAAAACTTAGTTGATTTAGATTATAAACAACTAGCATATGTCATTTTAAAAGAATTTTTAACTGACTATTCCGAAGAAGAATTAAAATACTGCATAGAGAGCGCTTACGACGAAAAATTTGATACAGAAAAAATAGCTCCAATAAGTAAAGTAGGAGATGACTACATCTTAGAATTATACCATGGACCTACATGTGCTTTTAAAGATATGGCACTTACAATAATGCCTTATCTACTAAAAACTGCAATCGAAAAAAACAACCTACAAGAAGAAGTTGTAATATTAACTGCTACTTCAGGCGATACTGGTAAA
>NZ_JBJDXL010000535.1:0-2176 GCF_051866655.1 Intestinibacter sp. | reverse complement strand
ATGTATTTGAGAGAAACAGTTAGAAAACCGATTTCGGTTATGCTTACAGTATTTATGATATTAGCATATATGCTTCCATATCAATTATCATATGCAGAAGAAATCGCTTATGGTTTTCAAGGATTAGGTGGAAACACCATGAAGATGTTGAGTTATGAAGGGGATATAACAGTAGAAGAACAAACATCAGAAAAATATGTAAATGCAATTGGATCACAAATAAATGGTTCTGAAGATGTAGTATTTGGATTTACTATGACTGCAGGAATGAATGCGTTTGGAGATGGAACTAATTTTAGAAATAATTGCATGCCGTATATAAAAATATACGACAGCGACTGGAAGGATGTAGTGGCAGAATACAACGGTGGAGAAGGACTACTTAAATATATGTCATATGATTCTAGTACAAGAACTATATATATAGGTGTAGAAAAAGACATTCTTGCAGCAGGAGACTATATATTAGTTTTTGGTCCAGAGGTATGTGGAAACAACATAGCTAAGAACCTTGGTGTTCCTGTAGCATTTAAATTCACTACTTACGGTGGATTCACAGGAGAAGTAGACAAAACAGAAATAAATAATTTAATTTCAGAGGTTGAAAAATTCGTATCAGAAGCTCAGGTAGGAACTGAAATCGGACAATATCCATCAAAAGAAGATATTGAAACAGCGATAGCAGATGCTAAAAAAGTAAGTGAAAATGTCGATGCAAGTAGAAAAGAAGTAAAAGCAGCAATAGAATCACTTACAAATGCATTTGAAGCTTTCAAGGATTCAAGAGTAATAAGCATATCAAGTGTAACTATAACAAGTGACAAAGCAGAAAGCGTACAAGTTGGTGCAACAGGAACTGCTACAGCTAGTGTTACAGCAGCACCTGACGAAGATCAATACAAAGAAGTAGAATTTACAGCAAGTGATAATATATCTATAGATTCAAAAACAGGTAAATGGCAAGCTCTATACGCAGGAGATGCATATATAAAAGCTACTTCTACAAAAGATGCTGAAAAATACGATACATACAATTTCAAAGTTGTAGATGCAGAAGATATGATTACAGTTACAATAGCAAAAGGCTCAACTTTACAAGCTACAGTTGATAAGCTATTAGCTAGTACAGGAAAATCATATGAAGATATTAAAGGTATAAAAGTAATAACTTCAGAAGGTGTCAATTTTACAAGTGCAGATTGTACTTTTATAAATACAAACCTTACTGCTGCTGAAAAAATAGATTTATCATTAGTTACAGTTTCTGGGTCTTTCCCATCTATAGCTTTTATGAATAATACAACAATAAAAGAAGTTGTATTACCTGATGATGTACAATACATAGGATATGGTACTTTTGATGGATGTACATCACTTGAAAAGGCTAATATTCCAAATAAAGCAGTATCTATACCTGCATATTTCTTTAGAGGTTGTACAAACTTAAAAGATGTAGAAATACCTGCAAATATTACTTCTATCAGTATAGAAGCATTTAAAGGTTGTACATCTCTTGGAACAACAGTAAAAGTAAATTCAGCAATACCAGCAACTGGATTCTCAGAAAATATCTTTGACGGTTCTAGTGTAACAACAGTTATCGTACCTTTTGGAAGTGCAGAAGCTTATAAGAATACAACTGGATGGAAAAATCTTGAAATAGTTGAAGCTGAAGAAGTAATTCTAAATGTTGAAGTTCAAAAAGCTGGAGGTTTACAAGAAGCAGCTGAAAAAGCTATAGAAGAGCTTGGATTAAAAGGAACAGAAATACACACTTTAAAAATAAAATGCGCTGACGGTGTAGTATTAAACAGCGACGATGAAAAATATATAAAAGAAAATGTAAATTTAGCTAACAAAGTTGATTTAAGTGGAGCTAATTTTGAAAATGATACAATACCAGATGAATTATTTAAAGGTAAAACTCTATTAACAAATGTAGTTATTCCTGAAGCTACAAAAGCTATAGGTAAAAACTCATTTAACGGATGTAGAAATCTAGTTTCAATAAACTTACCTGATGGTCTTGAAACTATCGATGATTATGCATTTGTAAGCTGTTCATATTTAGCATTAGACAAGCTTCCAGATAGTATAAGCTATATAGGTGTACAAGCATTTGGAGCATGTATGAGATTAACTCTTACATCTCTACCATCTAACTTAACATCTATTT
>NZ_JBJDXL010000534.1:0-2177 GCF_051866655.1 Intestinibacter sp. | reverse complement strand
CAGTAGTTATTATTAAGTATTGGTTTCCAAGTAAAGTATTTAAAAGAGCTAACACTGCATTACTTGTTGGTATTATTGATTTAAATAATCCTGCTATAGAAGTAGAAACAGCTACGATTACAAAAGCACTACCTATACATAAAGCTATATCCTTTAATGATATATCTTTGTGAGTCCAGTAAGAAGCAGCTGCAGTTTCGCCTTCTTTTACTTCTTGTTTTTCAACTTCATCTACGTGAGGATGAAGGAAATTTTTTCTAAAGAATCCTATTGATGGAATAGCTATTAATACGAAGAAGTATAATGCCATTAATAAGTTATCAGAAACAACTGCTGCAGAAACTACATCACCAGGAACGTCAAAAGCAGCTGACATAGCAGCGAAGTTTGCTCCACCACCTATATAAGATCCAGTCATCATAGCGGCAACTTCACCTAAGTAAGGTATTTTAGTAGCTAATAATTTGAATCCAACTACTGCACCTATCATAGTACCTATTGCACTTAATAAGTAGATGATAAGCATCTTTCCACTTTCTTTCCATATTTTCTTTATATTACATTGATATAATAAAAGAGTGATTGCAAGTGGAACTACATAAGTCCAAACATTGTCGTAAACTGGAGATTCAGTTGGTATAATTTTTAAATTTGATAATGCCAAAGCACCTATTAATGCTATTATTGCTCCAGTGACTTTTGCTGCCCATTCATATCTTTGTTCTAAAACGATACTGATTGCTGCCCAGCCACATAAGAAAGCCCATAAGACCCAAGTATTGTCTGGTGAAATTAAACTGTTCATATAAAATCCTCCTTAAAATAAATTGTTAAATATTTTAGTATATTGAAATATTTAATATATTAAAATATTTAATTTTATTATAGTTTATTAAATTAAATATTTCAATATATGGTAAAATTTAAATAAAATATAGTTAAATTCGTATAAATACAGATTAAAAGTCGATAAATATCAAAAAAAAATTAAAAAAATAAGCTTTAAAATTCAAAATATCAAATAAAATTAAAAAAAACAAAAATAAAAAATTTCAAAATATTAAAAAAATACTGTATCTTGTATACTTATAAAATTATAAAAATTTTAATATATTGAAAAATAATCTTTTATATATTTAAAACGAAATAAAGTATAATATAATTAGTGATAGAAAAATAATGGAATTTATATATAATATATATATTGAAGAATGATTAATAAAAATGGAGAGCAAAAAAATGGATAAAATGGATAATGATATGAATATAGATGTTGGGGAGAAAATAAGAAATCTCAGAAAAATAAAAAAACTAAGCATAGCCAATTTATCAGAAAATACTGGACTTAGTATTGGGCTTATAAGTCAAATTGAAAGAAATAAAGTAGTACCATCGATAAAGGCGATGTGGAAAATAGCAAAGGGATTAGATGTAAATATAGGCTATTTTTTTGAAGAGGATACTGATAAAGACGTCATAGTCAGAAAAAGTGATAGAAAAAGAATACAGACTAACGATGCTACAAAAATCTATGAATTATTGATGCCAGATTTAGTAGATAAAAATCTAGAGCTTTTACTTATAACATTAAAAGGAGAGACAAAAAAAAATAAAGGCCTAGTAAATCACGAAGGTGAAGAATGTGGCTATATAATAAAAGGAAAAATGAAGCTAATATTTGATGCAAAGGAATATATTTTAGAGGAAGGCGATAGTTTTTATTTTAAAAGCAATGTCAACCACGTATATGAAAATTACAACAAGGATGAAGAATGTGTATTGATTTGCGCTATGACGCCACCGTCATTTTAGATTATTATGCCATAATTTAATATGTGCATTTATTATTTTAAATAAATAGGAGAAGTAATTATGAAAGCAGAAATTATAACAGTAGGGACAGAGATTTTATTAGGAGATATCTTAAATACTAACTGTAGATATCTATCTAGAGAATTAGCAGCTATGGGTATAGAAATGTACTACCAAATAACTGTTGGAGATAATGAGGCTAGACTTCTAAGTACTTTAGAGGAGAGCTTAAATAGAAGCGACATAGTAATATGTACAGGAGGTCTTGGACCTACAGAGGACGATATAACTAAAGAGGTATGTGCAAAATACTTTGGATATGACTTAGTACTACATCAGCCATCACTAGATGCAATGATGGAGAG
>NZ_JBJDXL010000533.1:0-9725 GCF_051866655.1 Intestinibacter sp. | reverse complement strand
ATTGTTCAGATCTACTTTTATCTCATTTTGAAAAAGAAAATATTATAAAATATACGTATAACCGTTATACATGTTATACTAAGTCATTTGCCAATATATTAAAATTAATAGCAGCACATTTATGTAATGTAAATGAATATGATTATGAAGATGGAAAGTTTAAATCTGAAATAGATCCCACTACTGGATTAACTCATAGAGAAGTATTACAAAAGATAGGAGAATCAATGAGGAATACTTTTGGAGATGATATATGGATTAAAGCTTTATTTAATGAAGGATATGATCCAAAATATGATACTTGGATAATCACTGATGTAAGATATAAAAACGAAGCTGATTATATTAAAGATAAAGGAGGTATTCTTATAAGAATTAATAGAAATACTGGATATAATGATAATCATAAGTCAGAAACTGACCTAGATGATTATGATAAATTTGATTATATAGTTGATAATAATGGAACTATTGATCAATTAATAGACAAAATGGTAGATATATATAATGATCTACTTAAAAAATAAAAATAAGGGCAATATTTAAAGAGCAATCTTTGAGTATTGCCCTTATTTTTTTATAAATATGTCATATTTCTTATAATAACAATTTGTTTGATTTCTCTTTGTTTCTCATATATTTATATGTAAATTTGCATGATTATGAAAGTTGAATCTATTACAGATTCAGCAGGTTAGTACTAACATTTAAATTTATAGAGAAATGAGAATTAATTCAAAAATCGCTAAATTTCAAGAGGGTGGAGTAGCACCTGCTCCCCAAGAGCCTGAAATGGCTCCAGAACAAGCACAAGGTGGTGGAGATCCTATTATGCAGTTAGCTCAGATGGCTCAACAAGCATTACAATCAGGAGATGGTCAATTAGCTTTACAAGTATGTGAAGCATTCTTGCAGCTTATTCAACAAATGGCTGGACAACAAGAAGCAGCTCCTCAAGGTGAACCTGTTTTTAGAAAAGGTGGAGTTATAGTAAAGAGAGTTTAATCTATAAGGAGTGTGTGATAAGTTTTATTACATACTCCTTTTTTATTATAAGAATATGGCACAAGTAAGAAAATACAGTACTGGTGGTGAAACTTCTCCTAAATTATTAAAAAGAGAAGGCTATGGAGACTATAATGTAGCCGATATAGAATCTCAATATGCTAAAAGTTTAAGTGGCATATTAGATGAAATGGGGCTTGAAGGAGAAGATAGACAGAAAGTAATTGAAACTACTAAGAATATAATGTCCAATATTACTAATGGAACTATAAATACTATAAATAGTAGTGGTCAATGGATAGTTCCAAAAGAATATAGTAGTACTGGATATAATACATACAAAAATGCTGGATTATTTGGAATTAAAGGTAAGAAAGTAGTTAGAGATCAAAATTACTATAATAATGCAGCATATTATATATTAGATAAAGTTATTAATGGAACTAATACATATAGTCCTAAAAAAGAAGATACTAAAGAAAAAGTTAATCCAGACCAATCATTTGAACAATATTTGAGTAAATATTATTTCAATAATAATAAAGCAGCTTTTGATAAGAAATTATGGGATTATAGTACAGCTAGGCAAGGAATTATTAATAGATTAAAGGAATATAGAGACTATATTTCTAAATCTGATATGACTGATGCAGCTAAAACTGATTACTTATCTAGAATAGATTCTGGGATTACTGGATTAACTGATAATATAAATACTAATGATTATTCATCTTTAGCTAGATTAGGTTGGAGTAAACCTTATATGTGGTTAGATGAAAAATTTGATGAAGTTCCAGAAACAGCAGAACAAAAAGCTGTTAGAGAAGCTAAAGAAAAAGTAGAGGCCGAAACTCAGGCTAAACAACAAGCATTAGCTGATCAAGCAGCTATAGCAGCAACTACAGGATCACAATATAGACCTGATTTACAAAGTCATTATGATAGAGAAAGTAATAGTACATATTATGGATCTATGAATAATGGAATTTTCTATCCAGAATCTAGGGTTACAGATGAACTTAATGAAAATGGAGAACGAGTACAAAAAACTTATAAATATACTTCTCCATTTATTCCAAGTGCATTTCCTAGTGATAGACCTATTCCATTTGTAGAATGGGAAAATGTAAATGATGAAAATATAGGAGAACTTTTAGGTATAACAGGTTATTCTACAAATACAGAAACTGATAATAGTGCAGAAAGAGTTAACTATTATCTTAGATTAGCTAAGATGTTAGGAGAAAGTTCATCAACTACTGACTCTCAAAGATCTGCTATTGAAAAAATTGCTAAATGGATAAACTCTTTAAAAGAAAGAGAAGAAGCAATAAAAATGGCAGAAATGTTTGCTACTATTGCTGATAATAAATATAAAAGTGGAGGAATATTATTAGCAGCTAACGGCACAACTTTAACTCAGAAAAATGATACTTTATTAAAAGGTTTATTAAATAATTATAAAGCACAAGAAACTGCTAGTACAAAGATAGAAAATCAATCTGGATATACAAATTCCGATAAACCACATACTGAATTTTCTAATGCTGATTACGTTAGAATGGGAGCATTAGCAGGTGATGTGGCTAGTTTAATAGCTAGTATGACTGGAGTAGGATCTGTTGCTTCTGCTGGGTTAGGAGTAGCTTCCACAGCTGCGAACCAAACAGCAGATATGATGGAAGGTATGTCATTTTTAGAATCTTTGGCTAGAAATGGAGGAAGTTATGCTTTAGATGCTTTATCATTAATTCCATTTGCTAAAGCAGCTAAAGTTCCTAAGATGATAAAAAATTTAGGTAAAATTGCTCCTATCATAACCACAGTTATTTCAGGAGCAGATGCTGTTGTTAATGGAGGTGAGTACTTAAAATCATGGAATAAAGTTACTAATGGAGAATCTTTATCAGTAAATGATTGGAGAAATATTCTAAACTCTTTACAACTAGTAACTGGAGGGCTTGCTGCTACACATAGAGCTTCTAAAGGTAAATCTAATGTTGAATCTGTAAAATCTGCTGATGAGGTATGGCTAAAAACAGATCAGGGATATAGAAGAGTAAATAATGATTTAGTAAGTAAATTAAGAGAAGCTCCTGATTTAAAAACTCAAAATGAATTATTAAAAGATACTGGAATTAAACTTACAGAAAGCACTGACTGGAAAGGTAAAGGTATAGGAAAGAATAAAATAAAAACTCAAGACCTTTACGATTTTAATAAGCAAGCAGTAACATATTCTGGAGATCTTGAATTACACCATAACTTTGGGCCTGGAGAGAAATGGTTAGGTAATGCTCAAATAGACTTTTCTAATTATCCTAAAGTACAAGCAGCTATAGATAAAGTAACTCAAATTCCAAAATATACTAGAAAAGGATATAATAGAGTATTTCATCCACAAGCTACTAAAAGAGCTAATGCTCCAAAGATAGCACAAAAGAACTTAGAAAATGCATTAAATAATTTAATGCAAGTACAATATACAGGAAAAATAGTAGGAAATATAGGAAATAGACAATTAGCTCTTCCAGCTTGGAATAGAAGAGCAGATACAGAAATGAGATTAACAAATAATTCACCCAAATTAGAATCTAATATCCCAGAGTCTTCTAAAGTAGAACGTCCTCAAATAAACACATCTTCTAAGAAGAGGCCTCAAAAACAAAATATAGTTTCTACAGGAAAGAAGGGTAAAAGAGGAAAAAAGAGAAGACATGAAATAGGAGGTATTATAGAAAAATATAGACAAGGAAATATAATAAAATATCAAGGTGGAGGTGGAGTAGGATACAAAGAAGGTACATCATGGTATAGAGATGTATATCTTAAAATGAGAGATGCTATGTCTACTGCATTAAATAAAGGAGAAATAGATGCCAAAACTTTAAATGATTTACAAGTTGCTCATTCAGCTTTATGGAATACAGCATCTATGGGAGGTAGAGATTTCTACACTAATCCTTATATAAATAATACAGTTGGAGACTATCAAACTAAATTTAATAACCTATCGTTCGGAAATAATATAGGAATTAAATCTGCTTTTGACAGTGGTAGATATAATATTGCATCTAATAATCCTACTTCTGGAGATAACTATACTAAGAAATGGACTGTAGATAATAGATTTAGTGGTATTACTGATGATAGAAGAGTATTAGGAAGAAAGGGGGATTTCAATCCAACAGAAGAATTAGAGGAAAAAGCATTCTGGAAGAATAAAGGATTTGATTTCTATCTAGACGGCGATGGCTATTATAAACTCTCTCCTATTGAAAGAGATTTAACTACAGCACAAACTCCTTCAAGTACTCAATCAACTACAAATACTAATCCTACAACTAATCAAAATACAGATACTGGAGCAGGAGCTTATAATACAGATCAAGAAAGTAAAGTTAAATCTCCTTATCTTGATAATTTATTAGCTGCTGGAAGATTAGCAGGTACACTATATACTAATAATAAAGTAGCTAAGATTGTTTCACAATCCCTAAAACCTTTAGAATTAACTCCATTAAGAATAAGAAGACAAGTTTATGGAGATCTTCCTACTAGAACTTTCTATGATAATCAGGCAGCTGAATCTAATAGAATAGGAGCAAGACCTATAACTTCTGATGCTAATTTACAATTAGCTCAACAGTTAATGTATAATGATAGAGCATTAAAGTTAAAAACACAAGGTTATTTAGCTGATAAACAGGCTATTGATAAAACAACTTTAGCAGCACAGCAAGCCAATGAACAGAATCAAGCTAGTGCAGTAGATGTTGCTAATAAGAATAGAGCAGCTATGTTAGGAATACAACAAGCTAAAGCTAATATTGAAGCTTCTAGAAGATCAGCTAATTGGCAACAAGCATGGAATCCATTCTTATCTTCTATTGAACAGAAGTATAATAATTACTCTAATCAATTAAATGCTCTTAATAGAGATGCTGCTAATACAGCAGAATTAAGAAAATTAGATGCTGCATCTAAACAAGCTCAAAGTGCTTTAGATTCGGCCAGAACTAATTGGTTAGCAGCTAATTCAGGTAAATCTGACTATGATTGGCTTAATTCAGATGAATATAAGAATGCTTACAGAACTTATGAAACAGAAGTTACTAATGCTGGAAATGCTTACAAAGATACAATGAGTAAATATGATTTAAATAATTTAAGAAAGCCTTTTTCTTTCTTAATGTTTAAATCAGGAGGTTCTACTAAAGATATAGCTATAGAGAATATGAAAGAACTCAATAAAACATTTAGACAGAATGAAGAGTTATTCCATAAAATTATAATGGATTCTAAGAAAGAAAATAATAAATTAATAATGAATCTTTCTAGTCTTACTAAAGAGTTAATAATTAAATCTATGACTATATGAGTGATTTAATACAAAAGAGAGATAATACTGATGTAGCTATTGGGACTCCGGAGCTTCCTAGATATGAAGCTCCATTTGTTCCTGATTATCTAAGAGGAGAAGAAGAATATAGAAAAGGTAACTATACAGATCCTCATGCTAAGGCTTACTCTGAGAAAATTTCTGGAAAAGTTGAATCTGTAAGTCCTGAATTTGAAATATTATCTGGATTAGGATTAAGAAGAATATGGAGATTTGTAAGTAACTTAACAGAAAATATTTCTAAAAATGTTTCTAAAAAAGTATTAAGATTCAATACTACTCCAAATCATGTAGAACTAACTAAAGATAGATTATTGCACGGAGGTTTTGATAGATTAGAGAGGCAGGCTGCTATAGGAAAAAATCCAGAAACTGGAATTTTGACTAAAGGTAATAATGTGTATAATGATTTCTCTCCTAAAAACAGACAAAAGCTCTTGGATATGCTTCCAGAATCTCCTAGAGAGTCCTCTTATTATAATGCTACTCCTAAGAATGTCGCTATAGCTAATCAAAGAAAAGGCTTTTACTCAGATGTATTTACAGATGCTCCAGAGCAATTTAAAACTCCATTAGCTAGAAGCTCTTTAAACAGCCATGAATTTTCTCATGTAGTTTATCAACCAAATTGGCTAAATAAACCTCCTTCTGGATCTTATGATATATCTAGATTAAATAATAAAAGTCATTATTTAGGAATACCTAGATCTGGAGGATTGGCAGAACAAACTGCTAGAGGTACACAATTAAAGAACCTATTTGGCTTAAAGGAAGGAGAAGAAATAACTCCAGAAATGTGGGAATATGCTAAGAATCATTTAGAAGAACTAGGATTTGATAATAATTTATCAACTTGGATGAATGCTGTTACAAATGTACCTAAGTATCTAAAGTGGTTAAATGCTAACTCTCCAGTATTAGTAACTCCAATAATAGGATTATATAATGAAAAAGATAGTAAGAAATAATTTTGATACATTAACTGAATATTCAGGAGAAATTACTACTCCAACAATTAATGATTGGATAGAAATATCTGATTATATATATTTAAATTATCAAAATGATAAATCTATTTTTTATTTAGAAGAAATTCCTCTGAATACATGTTATATAACTCATGGATATTATAAACTTAAAGAATTTGATTTAAATATTATTAATAATATAAGAGACTTATATGGAGTTCCTATATATGAAAATGATTATAATATAATATGTATTAAAGGAACTTCAGAGGAATTAAAAGTAATAGAAGAAATAATTAAAGCTATTAATGAAAATACATTCAAATATACCTAAGTTACAACAGGGAGGGGCAGCTCTCCCTTTTGTATCTTGGACTCCAGTTCCTGATACTCCTTATTCTCCTGCAACAGCTTCAACAACTACGGCAAAAGAGAAAAAGGAGGCATTAAAAGTAGAAGATATTATTCCAAAAGAAATGATAGAAGTATTAAAACAAAAAGGACTTCCATCTGATATGACTGTATTTACAGAATCAATAATGTCTTTATTTAATGATCCAGTATATAAAACGACTGGACAATTAAATCCTGCTACTTTAAGTACAAGATATTTAAGTATAGTTAATAAAATGAATAATATAGCATTTAATAAAGAACTATACGATAAAAGCATAGATAGATTACAAGAAAATGGAGGATTATATGATGTTGCTGTATCAAATACAGGCAGAATGGTAGTCCAAGATTTAGAAACTGGACAAATAAAACAAGTTAGTCCAGATGAATACTATGAAAAATTAGGAAGTTATAAAGCTATTAGTAATGGGGATTTAGCTCATATTAGAGCATATAATCCTTCTATGGCATTTAGTAGTGATGTATTCTCAGTTCTTAATAATGGAATGGGGCAGGAAACATTACAAAAATATATAAATGAAGCTATCTCTAAATTAGGATCTTCTAGTAATAATATAGAGGGATATACAAAAGTTCAAAAAGATAGAATACAGAATGGATTATCTGAATTAGTAAGTAATAATATAGTAGCTGCTGCTATAGTTCAAGATGGAGTATATAAATTAACTCATGAAGAAAAGAGTAATGCAGAGCAAGCTCAAGAAGCACTAAAATATTTATATACTTCTCTTCCGATGGCTGCTAAAAACTATTTAAGAGCTAAAGCAGCAGAACAGGGAATTAATCCAGACGAAGCAGCAGAAAAAATACTAGTTCCATTTATTAATAGTAAAATCGAAACAAGCAGAACTATTAAATTTGATTTTGATAAACAAGCTACTGATGCTAGTGGTTCTGAAGGATCTGATAAGAGTACTATAACAGTATCTCAGGCAAGAGAATTATTAGATGGGTTTATTACTCCTAATAGTGATACAGTAAGAGAGTATAAAATAAACACTGGAGGAGGAATAGAATTATCTTCTCCAGCATCTAGACTTCCAGCTCTAAAAACTATAGATGGAAAAATAGTGGGAGCACAAAGTATGGATAAAGTATTGCAAGACAGCACTTTATCTACTGGATATAAAAATAATATGTATTTTGGAGGAAAGAAAGTAGATTCTGAAGAATTACATAGAATAGTTTTTGATGGAGGAGAAGTAGTTGCTGCTTATCTACCAGTAAAAGCAGATACTGGAGAGTTAGACCTAGAATCTTTGGAAAAGATAACTAAAATAAATAAGAGTATAACAAGTAGTACTACAGAGGAAGAATTAAAAGAAATGTATAGAAATGAAAAAATACTTCCTTATTATTACCTAAGAACAGATCCAGAAGCACTCGCAAAACAAGGTTTAGTAAAACCATTTTACATGGTTAATGTTAAAGCTACTACCACAGAAGGAGTAAATTTTGGAGAAAATAATCCATATATAAAACTCTCTGATAATGAAGATAGAGATAAAGTATTTATGAATAGAATACTTCAGGGAGAAGATATGAAAGGGGAAAACAAAGTTGATGATAGTCACTGGTTATTAAGATATAAAAATGATAAAATATATAATGGAACATTCTTTATACAAGCTCCAGATATTAGAACAGCAGAATCATATTTAAGTCAATTATATATGCCCAAAAATATGAATTATGCGGTTAATATAGATAGAGATGCATCTAAGAGACTAAATACTAGCGGATGGGGATCCTATGGAACAAACTAATAAAACTGATTGGATAGATTTAGTAATACATAACTCTGATAAAGGATTTGTAGATTTTGCTTTAGCAGGAGTTACTGAAAAGAACTTAACTTTAAAAAATGAAGATTTTTATAAAGCCATTCCAGAAATAAAAGACAGATTTACAGACCAAAATGGAAATTTTAATAATGATGCTTTTAATAAATTCTATGATGGAATGGCTAAAATGTATAATGATTATATAGATAAGGATGCTGCCCTTCAAGCATATGCTTCAGATTATTCTATAGACGATATGAGAGATAGACACAGATTAACTGGAGCTATTTATATAAATAGAGTAAGTAATCCAGATCACTATAGCAAAGGACTTAGTGGAATATGGGATATAAAGGAAAGTGATTTAAGTAAAAGGGAATTAGCTCAACAATCAGAAGTACAAGATTGGAAAACTGGAAAATCATTGGGATGGACTCCTAATGATGATGATAAAAGAGGCTTATTAGATTTTTGGTTTAATGAACCAGTAGTATATGCTACATGGGATGAAGATGGTACTCATATAGATCCCATAAGTGGCAGAACAGTAAAACATTTCAAAGGAGAATTTAAAGTTAATAATCAAGGAGAGTATTATTGTGAAAATCTTGGTGATAGGGACTCTTCTGGAAAGCAATTCTTAAAAACATGGGATACATTGACAGTAGATGGTACATTCTGGAATAAATTTGATCCTTTTGATGCTGATGGAAAGAGTAAAAGTATAGAAGGTCAAATAATGAAAACAGCAGCTATGGTTGCTCCATTGTTAATACCTGGAGTACAGGTAGGATATGGTTATTTAATGTCTGGAATGTTACTATCCGAAGCATTATCTACTTTTGGAAAAGCAGGAGTAGAAATGTTAGATAAGGATTATAAAAATAATCCACTATGGAGTAAATTTAATCTATTTAATGCCTACATGAATAGATTTGAAAATAGTTCTTCTGATGAAAATGGATATTTTGAACAGGGAATGAATATGCTAGGTAGTGTAGCTTCTCAATTATGGCAACAAAGAAGTATTGCTCAGATTCCTAGTATATTAAAGTGGAATAAATCTGATTCTAAAATATTAAAGGAATTTATAACTGAGAATGGAGATACATACCTAAAAAAATATGGCAAGAACATATCTACAGCTAT
>NZ_JBJDXL010000532.1:7481-9754 GCF_051866655.1 Intestinibacter sp. | reverse complement strand
ATGAAACATAAAATTTTATAATTTTTTATAGATTTTTATAAGTTTTCAGTAACGGGCGAATGATTAATATTATAAAGAGCAAAGACAACGACAAAGTTAAATATACAAAGTCTCTATTAAAAACTAAAGCTAGAAATAAAGAAAAGAAATTTATAATCGAAGGATATAGAATATTGACTCTAGCATTAGAATGTGATGCAAATTTAGAGTATGTTTTTATAAATGAAGAATTTGAAAAGAAACAAGAGCATAAGTCATTTTTAAATTTATTAGAAAATAAGGGAATAAAAATATATAAAGCTACAAATAAAATTTTCTTAGAAATGGTAGATACAGAGAATACTCAGGGGATTTTAGGAGTATTGAAGTATAAAGAAAGAGATTTAGTAAATAATATAAGTAGGGATCAAAAGTTTGTTTTAATTTTAGATAGAATACAAGACCCTGGCAATATGGGTACTATAATAAGAACTGCTGATAGCGCTGGTGTAGATGCTATTATACTTTTAAAGGGATGTGTAGATATCTATAATCCAAAGGTAATTAGATCTACTATGGGCTCTATATTTGATATGAATATAATTCACTCTACACAGGATGAAGCAGTAGATTTCTTAAAAGAAAGTAACTTTAATATAGTATCTAGCTATTTACAGACAGATAATTATTACCACGAAACTAATTACGAAGGTAAGATTGCATTAGTAATAGGAAATGAGGCAAACGGCATTAATGAGGACTTAATTTCTAAGTCAGATAAGCTAATAAAGATTCCTATATATGGAAAGGCAGAGTCATTAAATGCAGCAATAAGTGCCGCTATACTTATGTATGAGATTAAAAAATATTTAATTTAATGTGTTGAAAGCCAAAAATACATATGCTATAATGAGTTGTATACACGAAAACGTGAAATATTTTTAAATAAATACCAAAAGTTACGATGAAGGAGAAAAGTATTTTAAATAATTCTATACAGAGAATAATACCTAGGCTGGAAGTATTAAATAGATAGTTTAAGAGAAGTTCGCTCTGGAGTATCGAGGCTGAAATAAAAGTAGGCTTTGACGTTTGAAACGCGTTAAGTTTCTTCGAGTGGTTTATAGGCTTTGTGTTTATAAGCTACTAGGGTGGTACCGCGAAATAATAGCTTTCGTCCCTAGCTGGGATGAAGGCTTTTTTTATTTAGAAAAATAATTAGAATTTTAATAATAAAATTTGGAAAGGGTGAAATAAACGTGAAAGAACAATTACTTAACTTAAAAGAAGCTGCTTTAGAAGATATAAAAGCTACTTCTGCTATGGAAGAATTAGATAGCATAAGAGTAAAATATTTAGGAAAAAAAGGTCAATTAACTAAATTATTAAAAGGTATGGGAAAATTATCTTCAGAAGAAAGACCAGTTGTAGGTAAGATTGCCAACGAAGTAAGAGAAGCTATAGAAACATCAATAAACGATAAAAAAGTTGAAGTTAAAAGAATAGAACAACAAGCTAAATTACAATCAGAAGTTATAGATGTAACTATGCCAGGTAAAACTTTCAATGTAGGTAAAAAACATCCAATAACTCAAATAATAGACGAAGTTTCAGAAATATTTATGGGAATCGGATTTTCAGTAGTTGAAGGGCCAGAAGTTGAAACAGTTGAAAATAACTTCGATGCATTAAATGCACCAAAAGATCATCCATCAAGAGATATGACTGATACATTCTACTTCAATGAAGAATTATTACTTAGAACTCAAACATCTCCAGTTCAAATAAGAACAATGAGAAGCCAAGAATTACCAATAAAAATAATTTCTCCAGGTAGATGCTTTAGAAATGACTCATTAGATGCGACACATTCACCAATGTTCCATCAAATAGAAGGATTAGTTGTAGGTAAAGATATAACAATGGCTCAATTCAAAGGAACTGTAGAAACTTTCGTTAAGAAGTTATTCGGAGAAAACACTAAAACTAAATTTAGACCACACAACTTCCCATTCACAGAACCAAGTGCAGAAGTCGATGTTAGCTGCTTCAAATGCGGTGGTAAAGGATGTCCAATGTGTAAGGGTGAAGGTTGGATAGAAATATTAGGTTCAGGTATGGTTCATCCAAATGTACTTAGAAACTGTGGCATAGATCCTGAAGTTTATTCTGGATTCGCTTTCGGTATGGGTGTTGAAAGACTTGCAATGCTTAAATACGAAATAGACGATATAAGACTTTTAGTTGAAAATGATATAAGATTCTTAGATCAATTTAAATAGGATTTATTTTAA
>NZ_JBJDXL010000532.1:0-7381 GCF_051866655.1 Intestinibacter sp. | reverse complement strand
TTTAGTTGAAAATGATATAAGATTCTTAGATCAATTTAAATAGGATTTATTTTAAATAGAATATTTTATAAAAAATTCGATATAACATTAAATGATTTAAATACTATAAACTGAAATAAAATTTAGGAGGAAAAAAATGTTAGTACCTGTAAAATGGCTTAAAGATTACGTTGATATAGATATAGATTCAGTGGAATTCGCTGATATGATGACAATGACAGGAACAAAAACTGAAACTGTAGAATTCTTTGGAGAAGGAATAGAAAATGTAGTAGTTGGAAAAATAGTAGAATTAAAACAACATCCAAATGCTGACAAATTAGTAGTTGGTCAAGTAGATATTGGAAATGGAAAAACAGTTCAAATATGTACAGGAGCTCCAAACGTACACGAAGGAGATATAATTCCAGTAGCATTAGACAACTCTAAATTACCAGGAGGTAAAGAAATAAAAACTTCTGAATTAAGAGGTGTATTATCAGAAGGTATGATGTGTTCTGCTAAAGAATTAGGAATAGATGAATTCTATGTAGCAGATGAAAGTAAAAATGGTATATACCTATTAAATGACTTCGAAGGTATGGACTTAGGAAAAGACATCAAAGAAGCATTAGGATTATACGATGCAGTTATAGACTTCGAATTAACAGCTAATAGACCTGACTGTAGATCTATGATAGGTATAGCTAGAGAAGCAGCTGTAACTATAGGTAAAAAAATAAAATATCCAGAAATCACAGTAAAAGAATGTGATGAAGAAATAGATTTCGATGTAAAAGTTGAAAATCCAGACTTATGTATGAGATACGGAGCTAGAATAGTTAAAGACGTAAAAATAGGTCCATCTCCATACTGGATGCAAAGAAGATTAATAGAAGCTGGTGTAAGACCAATAAACAACATAGTTGATATAACAAACTTCGTAATGCTTGAATATGGTCAACCACTACATGCTTTCGACTTAAAACAAGTTCCAACAGGAAAAATAGTAGTAAGAACTGCAAAAGAAGGAGAAAAATTCACTACATTAGATAATGTAGAAAGAACATTAGACGACCAAATGCTAGTTATAACTGACGGTGAAAAATCTATAGGCTTAGCTGGTGTAATGGGTGGTTTAAATTCAGAAATAACTGATGAAACTACAGAAGTTTTATTCGAAGGTGCAGCATTCAACGCTGAAAACATCAGAAGAACTTCTAAGAAATTAGGACTTAGAACAGAAGCTTCAGGAAGATACGAAAAAGGTGTTGCTACAGAAACTTCAAAAACTGGTGTTGAAAGAGCTTGCCAATTAGTTGAAATGTTAGGTTGTGGACGTGTTCTTAAAGGAATAGCTGAAGACTACCCAACTAAACAAGAAAAAGTAGTATTAAACGTAAATCCATCTAGAATAATCAAAAACATAGGTGCTCCTATAACTCTAGATGAATTTGTTAAAATAATGGAAGACTTAGAATTCAAATGTGATTTAAAATCATCAGAAGAAATAGAAATAGAAGTTCCAGATTACAGATTAGATATGGAACAAGAAGCTGATGTATACGAAGAAATAGCTAGAATCTATGGCTTCGAGAAAATACCTTCAGCACAATTAGAAGGAAATGCAACTGCTGGTGTAAAAACTGACAGACAAAAATTCATGGATAAAATAAAAGACACTGCAACAAGTATAGGATTATATGAAATATTAACTTACTCTTTCGTAAGTCCTAAATCATTAGACAAAATAAAATTACCAGCAGATAGTCCTAAGAGAAATTATATAAAATTATTAAATCCACTTGGAGAAGATACTTCTATAATGAGAACAACTATGATGCCATCTACATTAGATGTATTATATACTAATGCTTCTCGTAAAGTAGAACAAGCTCTAGTATTCGAATGTGGTCATACATTTACTCCACAAGAAGGTCTTCCAATAGAAAATAACCACTTATGTTTAGGTATGTATGGTAAGGATGTAGATTTCTTCGTGTTAAAAGGAACTATAGAAAAAATATTTGAAGCAATAGGATTTAAAGGTTACGAAATTAAACCAGAAACTAATAATTCTACATTCCACCCAGGTAGATGTGCTACAATAATGTATAAAGAACAATATGTAGGAACATTTGGTGAAGCGCATCCAGAAGTTATAGAAAACTATAACTTAACACAAAGAGTTTATCTTGGTGAAATAGACTTAGATTTAGTATACGATAATTCAGATAGAACTATAATTTACAATCCATTACCAAAATATCCTTCAACTTCAAGAGATATAGCTCTATTAGTTAAAAAGGACGTATTCGTGGGTCAAATAGAAGAAATAATAGAAGCTAATGGTGAAGGCTTAGTTGAAAGCTATAAATTATTCGACGTTTATACAGGCTCTCAAATAGCTGATGGATATAAGTCAGTTGCTTATTCTATAACTTATAGAAGCAAAGATAAAACTCTTACTGATGAAGATGTAGCTAAGGTTCATGATAAAATTTTAAGTGAGTTAGAAACAAAACTAGACGCTAAGCTAAGAACAAACTAACTCATCTTTTGGTAGGGGGAATTAGTTAATGAACAAAGTAACAGTGACAATCCAAGGATCGAATTATGCAATGGTCGGAGAAAAGACTGAAAAAGAAATACTTAGAGTAGCAAATTATGTAAATAGTGAAATGGATAAATTAAAAGAAAGTGCTCCTAATCTTAGTTCACTTCAAGTATCCATATTAACATCACTAAATATGGCAGATTTATTATTTGAATGTTCAAGTGAAAATGAGGCTCTATTAAATCAAGTGGAGGAGCTCAAAGAAAAGCTAGGACAACCAAATGAAGAGGTAGAAGCTAAAATAGCTGAATTGATGAATTCAATAAGTGCTAAAGAAAGAGAGCTTGTTGAGAGTAAATTCGAGATAGAGAGATTAAATGGTATAATTTCTGATCAAGAAAAGCAAATTGACAGTTTGAGTAATGTTACAGAAGGTAGTAAATCTGAAATAGAAGATTACAAAGCGCAAATAGAAAGTTTAAAGGCGTCATTAGAGGAAGTAACAGAAAGAGCTAAGGTGGCTGAAAATCTTTCTTCTGAATGGCAAAATAAATCTTTTAACTTACAATTAGCGATAACTGATTTGGAAAATCAACTTAAAGAAGGGATAGTTCCAACAACAAATGAAGAATAATATTAAATAATGTAAATAAAGCTCTATTGATTGTAAAAATCGATAGAGCTTTTTATGTAATTTTATTTAGACAATAAATTTTTAAAACCAAATAAAATAAGAAAAATGCCTACTGCTATATTTAGAATTGAGATAATAGTATTTGAAAATAATGTTTGAGTGAAGTTACCAAAAATTGATACTATAGTTAAAAAAAATAATGTTGAAAAAATACATCCTAGACTAAAAATTTTTAAACTATTTTTTGAAATCTCCTCTTGTGAAATTTTACTAGAAAACACTCCTGCCCAGAAAATAATAGTAAGTGGATTTGAAAGTGTTAAAAATAATGATTTAACAAATATATTTTGAGTGCTATTTGGATCTAAAAAATTTAACGTCGGCAATATATCTATGCCTAGTGTAGCGAGTATAGAATTTGCACCGAAAATAAATAAAATAATTGCGCTGAATATTTTAAAGGCTGATTTATTTTTTTGTAAAAATTTTTCAATACCTAAAATAGCTAATATCATTTGTATAGAATCACCAGCAGCAACACCTAATACACCTATTTCTGCGATAAAAAAACCTTTAGTTATAGATGTCTGAAATATAAATAGACAAATAGGTCCGATTGCAAGTTGAAGAAGCATACCGAATTTAAATCCTTTTAAAAACATATAATCACCCCCATTAAATATTTATCTATCCTTTCTTTTAATTTTTTATTAAATTATAGCTTTATACTTAATAATTTTCAATTATTCTGATTATTTCAAGAAAATATTAAGAAAATACTTATAAATACATAAAAATTTTTTGAATTTATGTTTTAGTTTTCTTATAACCTAAAAATTTTAAAAGTCTAAAGTTAATTATATAACTTTTTCCTACTTGAGTTTTGTGGGATAGTAGTGTATTATGAGGTGATGATGGAATACGAACTTTAATAAATAGGAGAAATAGAATGAAAAATATAGAATTACTGGCTCCTGTTGGGTCATTTGACTCATTAAAGGCAGCTGTACAAAATGGAGCAAATGCAGTTTATCTAGGTGGAAAAGATTTCAGTGCTAGAGCATCTGCAAATAATTTTGATAGAGAAGAGCTTACAGAAGCAGTTAAATACGCTCATATAAGAGGTGTAAGAGTTTTCGTGACTACAAATACACTTATAAAGCAAAATGAAATAGAGGATTTTGTTGAATATGCCAAATTTTTATATGATATAGATGTCGATGCTCTTATAATGCAGGATATAGGAGTAGCTATGCTTATACATCGACTATTACCTGATTTTGAATTACATGCAAGTACTCAGATGGTGGCACATTCTCTAGAGGATGTGAAGTATTTGGAAAGTATTGGATTTAAAAGAGTCGTGATTGCTAGAGAGTTGACTATAGAGGAAATCAGACATATTTGCGACAATACAGATGTGGATATAGAAATTTTTGTTCATGGGGCACTTTGTGTTTGCTATTCTGGTGGATGCTTGATGAGTAGTATGATTGGAAATCGTTCTGGAAATAGAGGAAGATGTGCACAGCCTTGCAGACAAAAATATAAGCTGATAGACATATCTACAGGTGAAGAAATCCACAACAAGGGAGACTATCTTTTGAGTACAAGAGATTTAAATACTATAGAGGATGTGGATAAAATAATAGAAAGTGGTGTTTTATCCTTGAAAATCGAGGGTAGAATGAAGAAACCAGAGTATGTAGCGACAGTTATCAACAGTTATAGAGAGGCTATAGACGATTACCTTGAAAACAAAAAGGTAAAAATATCCACAGACACAATGGAGGATCTATATACTATCTTCAATAGAAAATTCACAAAAGGTCTTATATTAGGTGAAGTTGGTTCAGAAGTTATGAACAGCAACATACCAAATAATCAGGGTTTATATGTAGGAAAGGTTGTGGACTACAATAAAAAAGCCAAACGATTAAAAATAAAATTAGAGGGAACTCTAAAAAAGGGCGATGGAATAAACCTAGGTGGAGGAACTATAGGTAGAATTATAAAAGGCAAAGAAATCTGCAAAATAGGACACAAAGGTGAAACTATAGAAATAGATTTTATAGGAGAAGCTAGAAAAAATCAAGTCGTCTATAAAACATCTGATACAGATTTAATTGATAGAGTACAAAAAACTTATACTCAGGATAAAGAATTAGTAAAAAATTCAATAGATGCAGAAATTACAATTAAATTAGACGAATATCCACAATTAACATTGGCAGATAAAGAAGAAAATTTTGTAACTGTTAAAGGGGATAAATTAGTAGAAAAAGCGTTGAAGGTCGCATTGAGTGAAGAAAAAATAGAAACTCAAATGAAAAAATTAGGGAATACACCTTACGAAATCGACAACCTAATAATAAATTTAGACGATGGAGTAAGTATGCCCATTAGTTTGATAAATCAAATGCGTAGAGATGCAATTGAATTATTAGATGAGGCTAGAATTCCTGTAAAGGGTAGAGCATATAAACAAAGTAATATAAGCTATATTCCTAAGAAACAAAGTAAAAAATATGAGCCTAAAATTAGAGTAAAAATAAACAATTTAGAAGCATTAAAAGCAATAGTTGGTTTAGAAATTGACACAATTTACTATGAAGAGTTAAAGACATTAGATCAAGCTGTAGAAATAGCTAAAGCAAACGATAAAAAATTAATCTACAGTGCTCCTAGAATAGTTAGAAATAAAGAATATAAATTTCTAGAAAAATCTAAACAATACTGCAAAGAAGATGTACAAATATCTGCACTAGGACAAGTGAAATTTTACAAAGAAAACGATGAGAATGTGACTTTAAATGTAGATTACTATTTAAATCCTTTTAATAGCGAGACAATAAATCACTATAAAAAAGAAGGTGCAAAATCTCTCTGTATTTCACAGGAATTAAATATAAGCGAGATAAAAGAAACTACGAAATACACAGATTTAGAAATAGAGACAGTAGCATACGGATATATTCCGATGATGATAAGTGAATACTGCCCAATGGGTGTACTTACTAGAAACTGTAAAAAAGACAAAAGATGTGCAGCTTGTAACGAAAGTAAATACGCACTCAGAGATTTTAAGGGAGAAGAATATAGAATATCTCAAGGATTATTCTGCAGAAGTACAATATATAATTCAAGACCGAATTGTTTGATAAATGAACTAGAGGACCTTTTATATGCTGGAGTTAGTGTATTTAGATTAGATTTTACACATGAGGATACTAGTTTAATAGTAAAAATAACACAGGCATTTATAGATGTGATAAAAAATAATTGTACAGTTAGTGCCGAGACACAAGAATTATTTGATGAATTAGATACAACATTAGGACATCTATATAAAGGAATAGATTAAAGAGGGGATTTTTATGAAAAAAATATTGATGGTATTGTTGATTGTAATTCTATCTGTAGGATGTAGCAAGGATAGCACTACACAAGAAAAATCAACAGACGAAACTTCCACTAAAAGCGAACAATCTTCAGCACAAAATACTTTACAAATACAAGATGTAGAGGGATATTGGGAGTATAAAGGCGAGGATGAAAGTGCATTATTAAAATTCGACTGGAAAATGAATTTAGATTTATATTACAGCGATGGCTCACGTGAAGAGTGTAGCTATGAGGTAGTCGAATCAAAGGAAAACAGCATAGATATAAATATAAAAAATGGTGATAAAACTACTCCTGCAACTATAAAAACAGACGACCACGGAGAAACTATAACCTTAGAAAAGGACGAAAAAGAATATTATTTCGTTAGAATACCAAAGGATCAATTCTATGTAAAATTAGTTGAGGATTATAAAGAAAAATAGTTTTTTAAATTAGTTTAAATTGTTATGATTAGTGATATAATATATTTTAAGAGAGAATTTAGGTGGAGATACTCTTCCATCTGATGCTGAAGAACTTTTAGTTGTTGATATGGAACGTACACATATTGATGGACTTATGAATACGATGAAATTAATTGTTTCCTATATTGGAATTAATAAATAAGTAAGTATAGATCTATTCCTAAATGCAATTAAATTTTAATATATATGTTTTTATTAATAAGATTAGTAAATTAGAAAACCATGTAACTTTATAAGGTCAAAGTAGTTTGACCTTATAAAGTTACATGGTTTTTGTTGTGTTTTAGGGAGTGTAAGATAAAGTGTGTAAGTAGAAAATAAAATTTTCTCTTATGCACT
>NZ_JBJDXL010000531.1:0-39785 GCF_051866655.1 Intestinibacter sp. | reverse complement strand
TATATCTCCAACTTCTATGGAGTTTTTAATTACTAAAAATCCCCCTAATATAGATATCAAAACATATCCTAAATTACCTACAAAGTTCATAAGTGGTTGCATCATTCCTGATAAAAATTGAGATTTCCAAGCTGATTGATATAATTTTTCGTTAGTTTCGTTGAATCTTTCAATGGCATCTTCTTCTCCGTTGAAGGCTTGAACAACTAAATGACCTCCATATAATTCTTCTACCTGACCATTTACATTTCCTAGATATTCTTGTTGTTGCTTGAAGAATTTTTGTGATCTTTTTATTATTCTTGAAATAACTAACATTCCAAGAGGTATTATAACAAGCGCTGAAAATGTCATTAAACCACTTATTGAAATCATCATAACTAAAACTCCAACTAAAGTAGTCACAGCCGTTACTAATTGAGTTAAACTTTGGTTTAGGGTTTGTGCTAAGGTATCTATATCATTTGTAAATCTAGATAATACTTCCCCATTAGTAGTTTTATCAAAATAACCCATAGGAAGTCTGTTTATCTTTTTACAAAGCTCATCCCTCAAGTTATAAGCTACCTTTTGTGATATACCACTCATTATAAAGCCTTGTATAAATGACAATATAGTACTCACAACGTATAGCGCAACTAAAAATAGTAAAATCATTTTTATCTTATCAAAATCTATTCCATCTCCACCAGAGATCTTTCCAACTAACCCGTTGAATATTTCTGTTGTGGCTTTTCCTAAAACCTTAGGCCCTATTACTGAAAACGCAACACTTCCTACAGCAAATATAAAAACTGCTATTATAGCATATATATATTTGCCTAGATAAGCCATTAATTTCTTCATAGTGCCTTTGAAATCTTTTGCTTTTTCTCCAGGCATCATTTTTCCCATAGGACCATGGCCTCTTCTTCTAGGTCTTGGCATTCTTTCATTACTCATTTTCTAGTTCCTCCTTTGAAAGCTGTGATAAAGCAATTTCTTTATACACTTCACAATTTTTTAGAAGCTCTTGATGATTTCCTATTCCGACAACCTTACCTTCATCTAGAACTACAATTTGTTCTGCATGAAGTATAGTACTTATTCTTTGAGCTACTATTAAAACAGTCGCATCTCCTGTTTCTTGTTTCAAAGCTTTACGAAGATTCGCATCTGTCTTGAAGTCAAGTGCAGAGAAACTGTCGTCAAATATATATATTTCTGGCTCTTTAGCAATTGCTCTTGCTATAGACAATCTTTGTTTTTGACCACCTGATACGTTTGTACCACCTTGTGATATAGGTGTTTGATATCTATCTTCTTTAGTATCTATAAATTCTGTGGCTTGAGCAACTCTTGCAGAGGTTTCTACTAATTCTTGGCTTGCATCTTTATTTCCGTATTTTATATTAGATTCTATAGTTCCGCTAAATAGTATTCCTTTTTGAGGAACATATCCAATTCTATCTCTTAAATCATGTATTGGAGCCTTCTTTACATCTACTCCATCTACTAAAATTTGACCTTCTGTTACATCGTAAAATCTAGGTATTAGATTTATAAGTGTAGATTTACCACTTCCTGTACTTCCTATGAATGCAGTTGTTTGACCTGGTTTTGCAGTAAATGAAATATCGTGAAGTATTTCTTCATCAGCATCAGGATATTTAAATGATACATTTTTGAATTCAACTAATCCTTTTTTATCTTCGTCAAATGTTTGAACCTCGTCTGCTTCTTTTATTGATATATCAGTTGTCAAAACCTCATCTATACGATTTGCAGATACTGCTGCTCTTGGAACCATGACAGCTATCATTGATATCATCAAGAATGACATTACTATTTGCATAGTATATTGGATAAATGCCATCATATCTCCAACCTGCATATTACCTAAGTCTACGTTTTTAGATCCTACCCAAACTATCAATACTGAAATCAAGTTCATTATAAGCATCATAGCTGGCATCATACATGACATCATTCTATTTACAAACATATTTACCTTAGTTAAATCTTTATTTGCCTTGTCAAATCTATTTTCTTCAAATTTTTCATTGCTAAAAGCACGTATAACTCCAAGACCTGTAAGTATTTCTCTTGTGACTAGGTTTAATCTATCTACTAAATCTTGTAAAATCTTAAATTTAGGCATTACGACAGTAAACATAACTATAACTATCATAAAAACACATATTACTCCAAGAGCTATTATCCAGCTCATAGATACATTTGTATTTAATGCCTTTATAATCCCTCCTACAGCCATGAAAGGCGCTAGAAAGACCATTCTAAGCATCATAATTATTACCTGTTGTATTTGTTGTATATCGTTCGTGCTACGAGTTATAAGTGATGCAGTTGAAAATTCATTGATTTCCTTTTTAGAAAAGCTCATTACCTTTTTAAATATCATAGCACGCAAGCTTCTACTTACTCTTGCACCGACTCTAGATGCCAAAAATCCTACGCTTATAGCACATATCATACTTACTACTGTTATCCCTAGCATCTTAAGCCCTGCTACAAATATATAATTCATTTGAAGAGCATCTACATCTATTCCGATTTCTTCGTATTCTGCTTTTACAAAGGATATTGCACCTTGATCTAACATAGTTTCTGGTAGATCTACGAATTTTTCGTCTAATTGAGATAGCATTTCCTCTTTAGATTCTTTTGGTATTGCATTTAAATATGCAAATACATCGAAGTTGCCGTCTTCATCCATAAATTGTGCCATTGGATTCATATTTGCTTGAGCCTGTTGTTGAGCTCCTGTATTTATTTGAGGCTGAGCACTATTTGCTTGTACCTGCTGTTGATTTCCCATCATTTGAGACATCATGGCATCTTTAAGCTCAGTGTTATCTGAGCTATTTTCTATGTTGTAAACTATTAGCATAGGTTTTGCCAATATTTCATTAAGCTCTTCTAATCTATCTTTATCCTCCGTGTTCAATACATATAAAGCTTCGTCTTCTATAGCCGGATATTTTTCTTTATAATCATTGAACTCGTCATCTTTTAAGCTATCCTTATCGATTAATTTATAGCTGTCTAAAACCTTATCTTTGTCACTATCATCCATAAAAGTAGTTAACTTATCCATTTCGCTTTCTCTGATAACATCTATAACAGCATTTTCTATACCAGATTGTTGTATCCCTACATTTACTATATTTGATGTATATGTAGGTAATGATAATTCTGTAGTAGCTTGTAATGCCAATAATATTAAAATTGTCAAAATCGCTACTCCTGATTTCTTTAAATACTTAAATAATTTTGTCATAATATATCCTTTCTTCAAAATAATTTTCAATAAATTTTATCTTAATAATTTAATATGTCCTGTATATTAATTTTATTTTTCTTCCTCAATTATATCGGATAATTTATTCAACAATCTTATCAGTTCCTCCACATCTTCTTTACCCATTTTTTCTATTATTTGATTTCCATATTCCGTCATTTGTTTGTGATGTTTTTCCAATAAATCAATTCCTTTTGCTGTTAAATCTATATAAGTAACTCTTCTGTCTCTTCTATTTGAAAATCTATTTATATATCCTTTATCCTCTAAACTATTCAACATTTTTGATGTCGCCGGTTTTTTCATAAATAAACAATTCCCTATGTCAGAAGTTTTTACTCCTATAGAATCTTCATTTTCTACTGTTCTCAATCTATATATAGTCTTTAATGCTACATACTCTCCTGTATGTAACTCTAAGCTTCTTAACTCATCGCTCTTTCTATGAGTTTGTTTTTTTAATCTAAATAAAGCATCAAAAAACCTTCTACTGAGCTCTCTACCTTCATTCAAAATTTTCATCTCCTTTTATTTAACTTGTTTAATATTTCTTTTATTAATTATTTCTAATTAAAATAGTTTCCTTTTTCAACTATTAATTATAATCATTATTTTCTATTTGTCAATTACTAGTTTATTTATTTACTGACTTTTATTTATCTACATAAAATTTCTATAAAAACATCATGATATAACATGATATTTTTTTATCAATTTCTTCGTATTATCTACATATTTATACATATTTTTTCAAACTAATTAAGTTTTTTAAGCTTATACATATATCTATATCGTTAAATAATAAATTTATGTGCAAAAATTTAATTTTACAGCTATAATTAATTATGTAGACATTTAATAATTTTTATTATTAGGGGGTATAATTATGAGTGGCATGAAATTTGAATGTTTTTACTATCCAGTCGTTAATCCAGAAGGAAAAGTAGTAAAAACAATTAGAAATGTTAAATTATTTAACTATGGTGACGAAGTTCCTACAAAAACTTTATACTACAATTACGGAAAAAATTTCGCTATTTATCAAGGTTCTAAAATAATAGCTGTTGAAGATGGTATTCTTAAAAAAGAACTTTCAAAAGATGAATTAAAATTCCCATTAAAATTAGTTTTCGACAAAGGGACTCAATTAACAATATTCGGTAAAGAAGAATTATCTTCTGTAAGATTATTATTATCTGGGGAAAACGAAGTAGAAAAAGAATTAGGTGCTTTATTCTTCTTATCTAGAGTTTACAATAGAAAAATAAAAACTATACAATATGACGTTATGGCTGAATTAACTAATTGCTATAGAGATGTTAACTATGTAAATGAAACAATTGAAGAAAGAACTAAAGACTTAATAAAAGACTTACGAATAGTTGAAAAGAATTTCAGAGATTTAGTTATAAAATATCCTGATATAAAAGAAAAATACTTAAGCTATATGAATTTCGGAGATAAAGAAGATATGTTTGATTTATCTATAAACAAATACTGTGTAGAAGGTTCTGAACAATATGAATACTACAAAGTTGAAAGCGTTGTATTAAAAGCTAAACCTATATATCCTAAATTCAAATTAGATCACTTTATGAGTTCTATGAACTATCAATAATAACAAAGGGATGTCGCAAATCAAATTTGCGTTCATCCCTTTAATTTTTTATTTTATAAATTATAAAAGCCCTTTAGATTAAAATTATAAATCTAAAGGGCTAGTATTTACAAATCAATATTTATTCTTATAAATCTACTACATCAAATCCTGCAGCTTTCATATCAGCTTTTATTTTTGCTATATGATCGTGATCAAATGTTTCAATTATAAATTCTGCAGATTGTTTACCTATTGCTCCACCTGAAGATAATCTTGTTTGGTTAGCATTAAGTATATTAGCGTTATTTTTGCTTATTATGCTTATTAATTCTAAGAATCCACCTGGTTTATCAGTCATAGTTGCGCTGAATGAATAACGTCTACCTTCTGCTGCAAGACCTACACCTATTATTCTGTATAGAGTATTAACATCTACGTTACCACCAGATATTACACATACTACGTTTTCGTCTTTTTGTGGAACATATTTTCCAGATATTAATGCTGCTGTAGAAACTGCTCCTGCACCTTCTGCTACAACTTTTTGATGTTCCATTAAGAATAATATAGCTCTAGATATTTCTTCTTCAGATACAGTTATTATTTCATCAACTAATTCATCTATTATTTCAAAAGTAACATCTCCAGGAGTTTTAACTGCTATACCATCTGCTATAGTAGCTTCTTTAAATGCAGTTGTTACTTTACCATTTTCTTTTGAAACCTTCATTGATGGTATGTTATCAGTTTGAACACCTATAACTTTTACATTAGGATTTAATCCTTTTGCAGCAACAGCTATACCTGATATTATTCCACCACCACCGATTGGGCATAATATAGTGTCAACTTTTCCATCTAATTGATCGAATATTTCAAGACCTATAGTTCCTTGTCCTGCTATTACGTATTTGTCGTTGAATGGATGAAGGAAAGTTGCTCCTGTTTCTTTTTGTATTTCAACAGCTTTTGCATAAGCATCATCGTAAACTGCTCCATTTAATACAACTTCTGCACCATAACTCTTAGTAGCTGTTACTTTAGCTAGTGGAGCTGTTTCTGGCATAGCTATAGTAGCTTTTATACCTGTCATTTGAGCACCTAATGCAACACCTTGTGCGTGGTTTCCTGCACTAGAAGCTATTACTCCATGAGATTTTTCTTCGTCTGTTAAATTTGCTATTTTATTGCAAGCTCCTCTTATTTTGAATGAACCTGTTTTTTGTAGGTTTTCACATTTATAATAAACATTTGCACCTGTTTTTTCACTAAGCTTTTTACTTTCTTGTAATGGTGTTTTTTTGACAATAGGTTTTAATACCTCTTCAGCTTTTTTTACATCTTCTAAATTTACTTTTAACATTTCATACACCGTCTTTCCATAAAATATTTTCTTTAGATAAATCAATAAGTTATATACCTAACTTACTCCCAAAACCCTTATTATGAAAAACCTCTCTACAAAGGTTTTCCTATGTAAAATTTTATTTCCAATATTAAGTATATAATATTTTTACAATTATTCAACTAAAAATTTTTGATAAAAAAAAGTTCTTTTATTCAGATTTTTTTATATTATTTGTAAATTAAATAAAACTATTACTTACTTTCTTTTATTTAATTTTTTTATTTATTTTTTATTATTTTACGTTTTATTTTTAAATTTACACCCTTATTTTTATAAAATTATATTAAAAAAGACTATAATCTAAATTTATAGATTATAGCCATTTTAATAAGATAATTTTAATTTATATTATTTAACTTCACCGTTGATTATTTTCACAAGCATAGCTGGGTCAATATTACCTCCAGTTATTATACAAGCTACATTTTCATCCTTTTTAGGAACATATTTCCCAGATAATAAAACAGCTGTAGAAGTTGCTGCTGCACCCTCTGCTACTATTTTTTGATTTTTTAATAGATAAAGAATTGCATCTGCCATTTCTTTTTCTGAAACAGTAATTATATCATCAACCAATTCTTTAACAATTGAAAAAGTTAATTCACCTGGTCTCATAACTGCTATTCCGTCTGCAAATGTAGGTCCATTATGAGCACTAGTTACTTCTCCATTATCTAAAGATGCCTTCATAGATGGCATATTATCAGTTTGGATACCTATAACCTTTATATTTGGATTTAAAGCCTTAGCAGTTACTAAAGTTCCAGCTAAAACTCCACCTCCACCTATTGGACATAATATTGTATCTATTTTTCCATCTAAAGCTTCGTACATTTCAAGAGTTATTGTACCTTGACCTGCTATTACGTATGGATCATCAAATGGATGTAGGAAAGTTTTTCCTGTTTCTTTTTCCATTTTTTTAGCTTCTGCAAATGCTTGATCAAAAACATCTCCAACTAAAACTACATTTGCTCCATTTTCTCTAGTAGAGGCTACCTTTGCTTCTGGAGCACAAGTAGGCATTACTACAGTCGCATCTAATCCTAGCATTTTTGCACTTAATGCAACACCTTGAGCATGGTTACCAGAGCTAGCTGCTATTACTCCTTTAGCCTTTTCTTCTTCGCTTAAACTAGATATTTTATTATAAGCTCCTCTTATTTTAAAAGCCCCTGTTTTTTGGAAGCATTCACATTTATAGTATATATTTGCCCCTGTTTTTTTACTTATAGCTATACCTCTTAGCATAGGTGTTTTTTCAATAACATCTTTAACTACTTCTCTAGCTTTTTTTACATCTTCTAAAGTTACTTTATTCATTTTTATCCCCTTTGCTTACAAACTTCACATAATTTTCTATTATTTTAAGTATACAACTAAATCCAATTTTTGTACACTTATATTAGATTTTTTTTTAATAAAACGCATTTTAAAGTTTTACTCAACACAATCTTTTTCTTCTTCATCTATCTTCTCTATTTTTACATTCACGACTCTAAATTTATCTAATTCTATTACCTTAAATCTATATCCATCAAAGTCTACACTTTGATTTATCTCTATATCCATTCCAAGCATATAGAATATCCATCCCCCTATGCTGTCAAATCCTTCCTTCTCCATATTTATATCTAAAATTCTGTTGATATCTGTAATTGTAGTCGTACCTTGAACTATATAAGAGCCGTCGCCTAATTTTTTGATATCTACTTCTTCATCATCATCAAATTCATCCTGAATTTCTCCTACAATCTCCTCAAGTATATCTTCAACAGTGATAATACCAGATGTCCCACCGTATTCATCTACAACTACGGCCATTTGAACCCTATCTTTTCTAAGCTTTTCCAAAACCCTACTTGTAAGCTCAGTTTCAGATACATATGTTATTTTTCTCAAAATTTTACTTAAATCTACTTTATCTTCAAGAAGCTTTTGATTGTAGAGATCTCTAATATGTATAAATCCAAGTAAATCGTCTTTGTCCTTTCCACATACTGGATATCTAGTATATCCCTCTTCTTTTATTAAGTTAAATATGTATTCCTCACTATCGTCTAAATCTATACATATCATATCTGTTCTAGGTACTAAAACCTCTCTTATTTGTTTTTCCTTAAAGCTATATATATTATCCATAAATAATCTATCATCAATGTCATACTTATCTGCCTCTTCATCGTCAATTGACATAGATTCTTCTGCATTATTTAAAGTTTTTCTATCTAAAAGACTATTTATATCGCATTTAAATAATTTGCATATTTTCTCTGCTATAAAATCTGAAATTGCAGAGAATGGTCTTATAAATACATATAAAACCGTCAATAATAGAGATTTTTTCAAAAGCGTCTTTTGCGGATTTTTTATAGCTAAAGCACTTGGAATAAAAAACGCCAATATTGCTTCTAATAATCCCATAACTATTATTATTCCTATTATTACAACCTTCTCTAATATACTGTTATTTATTTCAAAATTTATAAAAATAACCTTACAGACTTCATTCAATAAAAAACCTATAATTAAAATAGAGATTATAGTTGCAAATCGACATACAGATAAAAATTTGTTTTCTTTTTCCTTTATTTTCATACACCTTTTTAAGGAATTATCTTTCTCGTGTTCAGATTTCTTTAACTCCTTTTCATCTATTGCCGTTAATGAATACCTACATTCTACAAAAAAAATATTTATTATCGTTAAAACTACGATCGAAATTGATAAAATTGATACTTGCATAATAAAAGTATGTGCCCCCTTACACAACATTAATATTTTAATTTATTCTAGTTTATTATAACATAGAGAGTACACTACTTAGTTTATATATTGCAAAAATTTCAAAAAAACTCAATATACAGATAGTATATTGAGCCTTTGTCATTTTTATAAAGTTTATTACTTAGTAAATTCTACTAAAGCATCTCTTAAAAATTCAGCCATGCCTTCTCTATTATCATCGTAGTATTTTTTAAATCTTTCATCACACACATACATTTCACCTAAATTTCTATGTGCTTCCTTAGAGTAAAAATTCCATGTGTATCCAAGCCATTTCTTATGAAGCTCACATGCCTTCATGGCAAGTTCACCACGTGGATTCCCTGTATCCATAGCTAATTTTAAAGCTTCTATTATATCAGCTTCAAGCTTTTTAAATTCATCGAATTTTTCTTCGTCCATATTCATTAGCTTTTTATTAGAATCATCTACTGTTTTATCACCATATTTTTCTCTTATCTCTTTTCCGTATTTCTTTTCATTTTTATCTATTAATTCCTTCTTAAAGCCATTAAATTTATCCTTATTTGCCATTTTCTTGCCCCCCTCTTTACTATCTATCGTCTTTTCTACATTTTCTATCAATAAATCAATCTGAGCTCTTTTTTTTAAAAGACCTTCCTTATGACTGTATAGAGCCTCCAAAACATCAAATGCTGGAGATGATAAAATCTCTTTTATTACCTTTAATTCTATTCCAAGCTCTTTATAAAACAATATTTGCTGGAGTAGATCTACTTCCTTATCAGAATAAACTCTATAACCCGATGAAGACATTCTAGCTGGCTTTAAAATACCTATTTCGTCGTAGTATCTAAGTGTTCTAGTACTTACTCCTGCCATTTTACTCAGGCTTTGTATTGAATATTCCATTTTACTACCACCTCCTAAAATCCTCTAATTTATTGATAAATAAATTATATAAATTGACGCAACGTAAAGGTCAAGGCTTTTTTGAAAAAAAATAACACTACTTAGAAAATCTAAGTAATGTTATTTTATATAAAGATATTGCATTTTAGGGCTTTTTCAGTGCATATCAAAATTTATATTTTAGATATGCTTGTAGAAAATTAATCTACATATTAATTATTGTACATATTTTACATAAAGTCAATATATGTTTAATATATTAAGCCTTAAAATAATTCAGCATTTATTTTATTCATTAAATTATTTGTTGATTTTAATGGGCTTACCATTGGTCCATCTGGTATATGAACAAATTTAGGTTCTACTGGTTGTAATATTCCACCTAATCTTTCTCCAACTTTACCTTCAGCATATAATTTATTTACATCTTTTAATTCTGCTACTATATCGTCTTCACTTGCAAATCCAAAGTCTACTTCGTAAACACTTGCTATTGCTCCTGGTATTTCCCAGTTAGCAACTTCTACTTCTTTTTCTACAGCTGCATTTACTGCTTGTAATCTTCTATCTGTATTTATGAAAGTACCATTAGCACTTACAAAGCTTGTAGCAGGTATAACTACATCTGCATTTGCTGCAGTCTTAGTCATATGAGTATCTGATACCATTAAGAATTCTAATGAAGATAAATCTACATCTGGATCTTCACCGAAGCATAATAATCCTTTAACTCCATTTAGAGCTTCTGCTCCTGCAGTTATTCCAAGATCTACTAAACCTTGAGAGTTAGACATAGGTTTAACTTGTACTATACCATTTCTTGGACCGCCTATATGTCCTGAAAGTATAGCTATTTCAGCTATTAAGCTAGCAACATCTGTAGTAACCATATTTTGTTGGAATACTACCATAGCTTTCTTAGCATTAGCATATGCTTCTGCTACAGCTTTTATTTCATCAGATACAACTACATCTTCAAGTGATGCTTTAAATTGGTCAAATCCTTCTAAATCAGAAGCTTTACCCATATCTATTAAAGCTTTTGCTATTTCTTTTACAGCAGCTATATCGTTGTTTGTATATACAACTTCTGCATCAAATCCATAGTTTCCTATTGGATATTCGCTTGGATTTACAAATATTATTTTAACGCCATTCTTAGCAGCTTTCTTTAATTTTATGTTAAGCACTGGATTGTTTTCTGCTTTAAATCCAACAGCTAATACAACATCAGTTGCTAATAATTCTTGCATACCATTTGGAGATGCGTTTACGCCTAATACTTTATTTAATCCACTTTCTCTATTATCGAAGCATAGAGTTTTAGCACCTAATTTATCAGCTAATTTCTTAATTGCATAAGCTTCTTCATTAGTATATCTATCAGATATAGATACAGCTACTGCATCTTTACCGTATTTACTTGCTATAACTTCTGCTTTTTTAGCTACCATAGTGAATGCATCATGATAAGTAGCTTCTACTAATTCACCATTTATTTTTATAGATGGTTTTACAAGTCTATCGTCGATTAATCCAGCATCGAATCCCCATTTACCTCTACCACATACTAAACCTTCATTTACAGGTCCATCCATGCTTGGATCTGCTTTTATGATAAGTCTTCCATGTGTACTTAATTCTAATGAACATCCAACTGAACAGAATGAACAAGTAGTTGGAGTTTGTTCTTTTGCAAGAGGTACAGTTTTGTTTGCATGAGTTTTTTCTTGTAATGCACCTGTTGGACAAACTGATACACATTGTCCACAAGATATACAATTAGTTTCTTCTAGTGGTTGTTTTAAAGCAGGTTTAACTACTGTATCAAATCCTCTAGTTACAAGACCTAATGCACCAACACCCATGATTTCATCACAAGTTCTTACGCATAATCCACATAAGATACATTTGTTCATATCTCTTAATATGTATGGATGGCTATCTTCTATTGGTAAAATTGATTTTTCACCTGCAAATCTTTCTGGTTCTACATCGTAAAGACGAGAGTAATCTAATAATTTACATTCATGATATTTTTGACATCCACAAGCTAAACATCTTTGAGCATCTGCTAAAGCTTGTTCTTCTGTATATCCATGATTTACTTCAAGGAAGTTATCTTTTCTTTCTTCTGGACCATATTCTTTTACTTTAGGTCTGTAGATTTTTTCTCTATCTTCGAAAGATTCTTCAGTTAAATCTTCTCTTTCATGTACATAAGGTTTTCTGTAATCTATTTCTGCTCCATGTAAGAAAGCATCTATTGATTCTGCAGCTTTTTTAGCATCTGCTATTGATTCAACAGCTATAGATATCTTATCATTACCACAGTCACCACAAGCGAATACACCGTTAGTTGCAGTCATATAAGTTTTTGGATCGTATACTAATGAGTTCTTTCTAGTTTTTTCGATTCCATCAAATACGCTACCATCTACTTGTTGTCCTATAGCGATTATTAATGTATCTATATCTAAAATCTTAGTTTGACCTTCTACTGGAACTGGTCTTCTTCTACCTTTTTCGTCTGGTTCGCCTAACTTCATAACTTGAAGTTCTACTTTACTAACTCTTCCATCTTCACCAGCTATTACTTTTATTGGGTTAGTTAAGTTTTCAAATACTACGCCTTCTTCTTGAGCTTCTTCTATTTCAAGTTCATCAGCTGGCATTTCTTTTATTGTTCTTCTGTATATATTGTAAACTTGTTTAGCACCCATTCTTACAGCAGTTCTACATGCATCCATTGCAACGTTACCACCACCAACTATGGCTACTTTTTCACCTAAGTTTACTGGATTACCTTTAGCTACTTCTTCAAGGAAATCTATACCACCAACAACTCCTGGAAGATCAGAACCTTCACAGTTTATTCCTATTGATGACCAAGCACCTATTGTTACAAGTACTGCATCATAGCTACTTTTTACAGAGTCAAAAGATATATCTACACCAACTTTTGTATTTGGTATCATTTTAACTCCCATTTCAGCTATTAAATCAATTTCTTGTTGTAAAACTGTTTTTGGTAATCTATATTCAGGTATACCATAACGAAGCATACCACCTAATTTAGGCATTGCGTCGATTATAGTTATGTCATGACCTTTTTGAGCTAAGAAATAAGCTGCTGATAAACCTGCAGGTCCACCACCTATTATAGCTACTTTCTTACCAGTTGGAGCTCCTACTTCTGGTATATAAGGATTACCAGTTGCTAAATCTCTATCTCCAACGAATCTCTTTAATTCTTGTATTGCTATAGGTTCTTCTACTAAACCTCTTCTACAATTAGTTTCACATGGGTGAGGACATACTCTACCTACTGATGCTGGTAGAGGAATTTTATCCTTAACTAATCTAATTGCTTCGTCATAAAGTCCATTTGCTATAAGTCCTACATATCCTTGGCAATCAGTGTTTGCTGGACATCCTAGAACACATGGTGCTTTACAATCTCCATTATGGTTTGATAATAATAATTCTAAGTTAGTTTTTCTTGATTCTTTAACTCTCTTTGTATTAGTTTTTACTACCATATTTGGTGATATTTCAGTTGCACATGCTTTAAATAATTTTGGACTTCCTTCCACTTCTACTACACATATTCCACAAGAACCATATATTTCTGCTCTTTCATCGTAGCAAAGAGTTGGGATAAATATATCATTTTCTTTTGCGACTTCCAAAATAGTTTGCCCTGGAAGACCTAAAACTTCTTTGTCATCTATATTTAATCTTATTTTCTTCATCTTATTTTAACCTTCCTAATTTTTTTCAATTGCATCAAATTTACAAGTTTCCATACATTTACCACATTTAATACAAACATTCTTATCTATAACGTGAGCTTCTTTCTTGTTACCGCTTATAGCGCCAACTGGACATTTCTTAGCACAAGCTCCACAGCCCTTACATGCATCTTCTTTAATTTCGTAGCTTATTAATGCCTTACATGCTTTAGCTGTACATTTCTTATTATAGATATGATCTTCATATTCATTTCTAAAGTATTTAAGAGTTGTGATAACTGGGTTTGGAGCAGTTTGTCCTAGACCACACATAGCTCCTTCTTTTACCTTGTGAGCTAATTCTTCTAGTAATTCTATATCTCCGTCTTTACCTTTACCTTGTGTAATTCTTTCTAAGATTTCAAGCATTCTCTTAGTACCTATTCTACAGTAGTTACATTTACCACAAGATTCTTTTCTAGTAAAGTCTAAGAAGTATCTAGCCATGTCAACCATACAAGTAGTTTCATCCATAACTATCATACCACCAGAACCAACTATAGCTCCTGTTTTGTTTATGTTTTCATAATCTACTGGTGTATCTATAAGGTGAGCAGGTATACATCCACCTGATGGTCCACCCATTTGAACAGCTTTGAATTCTTTATCTTCTTTGATTCCTCCACCGATACCGTAGATTACTTCTTTTAGTGGTAATCCCATAGGAACTTCTATAAGTCCACCTTTTTTAATCTTTCCAGCAAGTGCAAATACTTTTGTACCTTTACTTTGACTTTCTGGTTTTCCTAATGATGCAAACGCTTCTCCACCATTTAATATAATCCAAGTTACATTAGAATAAGTTTCAACGTTGTTTATATTAGTTGGTTTTTGCCAATATCCTTTAGCTGCAGGGAATGGTGGTTTAAGTCTTGGCATACCTCTTTCACCTTCTAGTGAAGCTATAAGAGCTGTTTCTTCACCACATACGAAAGCTCCTGCACCTTCTTTGATTCTTATATCAAAATCAAATCCGCTACCGAATATATTCTTTCCTAAATAGCCTTTTTCTCTAGCTTGAGATATAGCTATATTAAGTCTCTTTATTGCAAGTGGATATTCAGCACGAACGTAAATTACACCTTCTGTTGCTTCCATTGCATATCCACCGATTATCATACCTTCAAGTAATTCATGTGGGTCACCTTCAAGTACAGCTCTATCCATGAATGCACCTGGGTCACCTTCATCTGCGTTACATACTATGTATTTTTGGTCTGCTTTATTTTGTTTTGCTGCATTCCATTTAAACCAAGTAGGGAAACCTGCACCACCACGACCACGAAGTCCAGATACTTTTATCACGTTTATTACTTCATCACTAGTCATAGTAGTTAAAACCTTTTCAGTCGCTTTATATCCATCTTTTGCTAAGTATTCATCTATGTTTTCTGGATCTATAGAACCGCAATTTCTAAGTACAACTCTTTGTTGTTTTCCTAATAATTTTTTATCGTCTTCAGAAATAATTTTAGCTTCTACTGGTTTTCCATTTTCGATGTGGCTTTCTACTATTTCAGCAACATCTTCTGGTTGAACCTTTACATATCTTACAGGTTCTTCTTTCCCATCTTCATATACATCTACTATAGGTTCTAAGAAACATAAACCTATACATCCTGTGATACCTACTTTTATATCTAAATTCTTTTTACTTAATATTTCTTCAAATTCATTAGCTACTTTTTTGGCACCAGTTGCGATACCGCAGCTACCTTGACCTACTACTATCTTCATTGATACTTCTCCTTTTGATTTATTAAGTTACTTAAGCTGTTTCCCCATCAGCCTTTTTTTCTTTTTCTTTAATTTGATTTATAATCTCAATTACTGAATCTTTAGTTAAATTACCATATGTTTCATCGCCATCTTCAGTTTTAATCATCATAACAGGAGCAAGTGAGCAACATCCTAAACATGAAACTTGATTTAATGTGAATAAACCGTCTTCTGTAGTTTCGCCATCTTTTATATTTAATTGTTCGCTTACTACTTGTGCTATCATTTCTGAACCATTAACGTGACAAGCAGTTCCTTGGCAAAGCATTATTAAATATTTTCCTATAGGTTGTAATCTAAATTGAGCATAAAATGTTGCAACTCCATATATCTTAGCTACTTTTATTCCTGTAAACTCTGATATTCTGTTCATGACGTCAATTGATAGATAGCCATATGCATCTTGTGCCTTTTGTAAAATTGTTATCAGATATCCTGGCTTTTTTCCGTAAGTTTCTAAGATTTCATCTAATTCTTTTAGATTCTCATTCTGATTGTTCTTGCAATTACAAGTTGACATTCTAATTTCACTCCATTTCTTATTATTAAATTTTTACAACATACGTTGTAGACATTCACCCATAAAAATATTATCATCAAGCTTACTTATTTATTGATTTGCAGATTTGATCTTTTAATTTAAATTAATAAACAATAACAATAAAATAACATAAAAATCTTGAATTTCCTCTTAAAATGCGAAATATAGTACACTATATTGTTAAATTATACACATATACACATTTTTAAAGTAATATATTTGTTGGCAAAATAAATTTTATATTTTACATGGTATATTTTTAGCACATTTTACCATGTTTATAGGTTAATTATATTATTCCATTTCAACATATGTCAAGAAATTTATGATTATATTATATTAATATATATTTCTTTTTTATTTTATATTTTTTTTATTTTTTCTAAAAATTAAATCCCATTTTTCAATATAAATCAAACTTAAATTTAATATTTTTTTACCTTTTTAAATAATAGTTATTATTTTAACAACTATATTAGTTATAACATTTTTGGATATATTTGTAAAATAAATTATATTTATAACCGTAATAAATATTTTTTTTGAAAAATTTTCTAAGAATATAAATTCACTACCTTGAAAAAAATATATATTATAAATATTTTTTATTTTATATTTATATTTCAAATTAGGTGGTGTATGACTTGCTAAGTTTAAATACTTTTCGAGAATATTTTACTTTATTTTTAGTAGGTGGAATTTTATATGTATTGATAGAAATAGGGTATAGAGGGTATTCCCATATATCTATGTTTATTGTTGGAGGAATTTGCTTTATTCTAATTTCTTCTATAAGTGAATTTATTCCATTTAAAACCTCTATATTTCTACAGATGCTAATAGCTTGTATACTGATCACCTCTGTAGAATTAATCAGCGGTATAATAATTAATATATTTTTAAAGCTCAATGTATGGGACTATTCTTTAAATAAATTTAATCTGCTAGGTCAAATTTGTTTAAAAGCATCTATCACATGGTTTTTTCTAAGCCTTCCAGCTATTTATATAGGAAAATTTATTAAATCATTTTTTATAAATTAGAAACTCTAATTGATAAAAAAAAGACAGAAAAGTGAATTTTCATATTTTTCTGTCTTTTTTTTATCAATACAAATTTATTAAAATATACATATTTTTTATTAATTAATAACATATTCTAACAATATATTTTATATCCTAATAATATATTTTTATACTTTTTATAGTCATTTATATCCTTAAGTCCAATAGCTCTTTTTTGTTCTAAAAGATATAAATTTCCTTTTACTGTCTCGATATCTTTTTCTACATCTTTATGAAGTGAAATAGCTACCTTCTTATTATACGCTTCTGCAAATCTAACAGTGTGCATAGTACCACATTCTATAGCACATTCTACTACTAAAACTCCTAAGCTAAGTGCCGCTTGAAGTCTGTCTCTTTCTATAAAATTTTTACTTGAAGGATTTGTTCCTATTTTATATTCACTTATTAGACACCCTCCATTTTCAACTATTTCATCGGCTAGATCATTATTGTCATTTGGATAACACTTGTCTAATCCACAAGGTAATGTAGCGACAGTTTTTCCATTTGCCTTTAAGCATCCTCTATGACCTGCTGTATCACATCCATTTGCTAAGCCCGATACGATTACAAATCCTTCTTTAGCATAATAATAACCTAACGCCTCTCCTATTTGTTCACCTTTTTCTGTAGGAGTTCTAGTTCCTATTATGGCTATAGAATTTTTTTCATAAAGGCAATTTAAATTACCTCTATAAAAAATCAAAATACTTCTATCGTTTATATCCTTTAATTTTGATGGAAAATCCTTATCAAATATATTAGTAGCCTTTATGCCTAATTTTTCTGATTCTAATAAAACTTTTACAGAAGTTTCAATAGAAACTTTTATTTCTTCTAAGCTAGGTATATCGATTTCGTTATCTACCTCTTTATATTTTTTTAAACAACTCAAAATATCTTCTTCGTCAAGTTTTATAGTTTCATCTAAAAAACCACTCTCTATTATACTATTTGTTTTTTTCTTACCTATTAAATCTATAATTGTAAGTATTAAGCTATTATCCATTTTATCACCCTTTATTTTTATTCCAAATTACTTTTCCAAAAGAACCATCATCTTCTCTAAGAGATAGTCTAAGTGTATTGTGGTCAAACCTATTTTCTTTCATAATACTATCTATATATTTATGATAAAAAATATCACTTACTAAGGACCATATTTTATAATTATCACTTACCTCTATAATTCTATAAATTTCAACTACTGTTCCACTAAAAAAAGCAGGATTTAATTTTGATAGAGTGCTCGACATTAATTTTGCTTCGTATTCGCTTAAGTTTTGTCTAAGCAACTCATAATAAATTTTTTTATGAGTTTGCTTATATGCGTAATTATACGAATAATAATTAAAATTTAATAAATTATTATCTAAATATCCATTATTTAAAGCCCATTTTGAAACATCTAATACTTTAGTTCTATAAAATATGCTATTTTTTTGTTCATAGCTCAAAATACCATATTGATTTCTACATACGATTAAAGAACTTGTAGCTATATCGTATACTTTTTTATTGTTTAAAATTTTACTATATCCAGGTTTTATATGTTGAATATGCAGATGTCCACTTAGATTCAATACTACATTGTACTTAGCATATAATTCTATAAGTCTTTGATTTTCCTCTAAAGTATAACCTTTATTTAATAAATCATTGTGATCAACTAAACTGTGATGTGTACTTGCTATTACTTTAATATTTTTTTTCTTTGCTTCCTTTAAGTGTTTTTCCAACCATTCATAAGTACTTTCACTTAATAAACCTTTTATTGCAACGGGATTTTTCCAGTTGTTATTTTGATAAAAATTAGTATCGAGCATTACAAGCCATAAATCTTCTAAAACTGGTGCAATATAGCTAAGTGAATATTTATCTTCATATATAGCTTCGTTAAATCCACAGTTAAAATATATTTCTTTAAAATCCTTTGGAGAAACATTTTTTACTGGAACCTTCTGTGTAGGTTTATATTTATATGCATTGTAGTTTTTAATATCGTGGTTTCCAGGAATTACATAGATTTTTATACCATTGTCTATTACCCTTTGTAGCTTCTTCATGAGATCTATATGACTTACCATTTCCCCATTGTATGTTAAATCTCCACATATAATTAAGCCTCCACTGGGTTTATATTCTATAACTTCATTTATAAAGGCATCTATTATTTCAGAGACATATTTCATTTGTTTTAAATCGCCCTTTGCCTCACATATTTCATTTAATTCCCCATCTACATTCGCTTTTTTGGAAATATAGTGCAAATCTGTTGCCACAATAAATTCTACTTTGTTATTAAAATTTATTTTATTGTCCTCCTTTGAATAATTTATTTCATTTGAATTCATATATTGTTCGCCTCTCATATTAAAGACACCCTTTTACTCCTTTTAATATTAATTATATTTTAATACTAATGTATAAAAAGAACAATATTCAAAAAAATAACCTGACAAGAAATTTCAATTTAAACTCGTCAGGTTATTTTATTATATTATCAAAATCAATTATTTTATTCCTTTTAATAAAGAAACCATTTCTAAAGCTCCCATTGCACAATCATATCCTTTATTTCCTGCTTTTGTTCCAGCTCTTTCTATAGCTTGTTCTATATTTTCAGTTGTAACAACACCGAACATTACTGGTAAATTTTCATCTAGAGATACTTTTGCTATTCCTTTAGAAACTTCATTACAAACATAATCATAATGTGAAGTAGCTCCTCTTATAACGCATCCTAAGCAAATTATTGCATCATATTTTTTAGTTCTAGCCATCGCTTGAGCTACAAGCGGTATTTCAAATGCTCCTGGTACCCATGCTATTTCTACATCTTCCTTAGCTACATCGTGACGATATAAGCAATCTTCTGCTCCTGATACTAATTTAGATACTATAAACTCATTGAAACGAGATGCAACTATACCTATTTTTAATCCACTTCCATTTAATTTTCCTTCATATATCATTTTCTATTCCTCCAATTATTAGTTTATGTATATTTATAAAGTATCTTATTTGATATTTTATTAGCCTATTTCTAACATATGTCCCATTTTGTCTCTTTTAGTTCTTAAATAATCTATGTTATATTGTGTAATTTCTTCCTCAGTAGAAACTCTTTCATTTATCTTTATTCCATATTCTTCTAATTGTTCTAATTTATCAGGGTTATTACTTAAAAGTCTAATACTTTTTACACCTAAATCCTTCAATATTTGTGCTGCCATATTAAAATCTCTCAAGTCATTTTCAAAACCTAAAACTAAATTAGCTTCTATAGTATCATATCCTTCATCTTGCATATGGTAAGCTCTTATTTTGTTTATAAGACCGATTCCTCTACCCTCTTGTCTTAGATATATCACTAGTCCACTTCCAGTTTTTGCTATAGATTCCATAGCTGAATTCAATTGTTTTCCACAATCACATTTAATTGAATGGAATGCATCTCCTGTCAAGCATTCTGAGTGAACTCTTACTAGTACATTTTCACTATCTAGATCACCGTATTTAAGTGCTACGTGTTCTTCTCCATTGTATATATCTCTATATCCGATTATTTCGAATATTCCGTAACTTGTAGGTAATGTAGCACTGCTTACTCTCTCAGCAGTTATCTCTGTTATTTTTCTATATTTTATTAAATCAGCTATAGTTATGATTTTTAAGTCGTGTTCTTCTTTAAATTTCATCAAATCATCTACTCTAGCCATTGTCCCATCTTTCTTTAATATCTCACATATTACACCTATTGGAGAAAATCCTGCTATTTTAGCTAAGTCTACAGCAGCCTCTGTATGTCCATTTCTAACAAGGACACCGCCATCTTTAGCAACTAGTGGAAACATATGTCCAGGAGTTTTAAAATCACATTCTTTAGCATCCTTATTTGTGAATTGTTTTATAGTTTCACATCTATCATATGCTGATATTCCTGTAGTTGTATTTGATCCATCTATAGAAATAGTAAATGCTGTTTTAAAAGAATCTGTGTTGTTTCTAACCATTAGTGGTAGATTTATTTCTTCAAATTTTTCTTTTAAAGCCGGCATACATATTAATCCTCTGCCGTATTTAGTCATAAAATTTATAGCCTCTGGTGTTACCATATCAGCCGCCATCAATAGGTCGCCTTCATTTTCTCTATCTTCATCATCTACTACGATTATCATCTTTCCATTTTTTAAATCTTCTATAGCCTCTGGAATTGTATTAAATTTTGTCATAAAATCACCCCTGTATAATATTAAAATCCATTTTTGATTAAGAAATCTAAATCTATATTGCTCTTTTTATTATTTTTTTGATCTTCTTGCTTAGATAGAGATGTAAATCTTTTTACATATTTTCCGATAATATCACTTTCTAAATTTACTAAATCTCCAACCTTTTTACCTAAAAGTGTAGTGTTATCTTTTGTATGAGGTATTATCGATACCTTAAGCATTTTTTTATCTACATAAGCAACTGTAAGACTTACACCATCTATAGTTATTGAGCCTTTATGTACAACATAATCTAAGAAATCTTCATCGGCCTTTATGCTTATCCAAACTGCATTCTCTTCCTTTTTAAAATCGATTATAGATCCTGTCGTATCCACATGACCTGTGACTATATGTCCACCAAATCTAGAGGATAAGCTCATAGCTCTTTCTAAATTTACTTTTGAATTTCTAGTCAAAGTACTCAAATTTGTCGCTCTAACTGTTTCCATCATTACATCTGCTACAAATTCATTTTGAAAAATCTCACATACAGTCAAACAAACTCCATTAACTGCTATAGAATCACCTAGATTAACATCTTCCAAAACCTTATTAGCGGAAATTCTTATCTTACCGCTTTTGCCACTCGCCGTAATATTTTTGACTATTCCTACTTCCTCAATAATTCCTGTAAACATAATGCCTCCCTTCTGCAATCAAAATTTATTTAATCACATCTGCTTCTATTAGAACATCCTCATCTATCATAGTTATGTTTTGAATTTTTAAATTTGTTGCATCTCTTAATTTTTCTATACCTTCTCCAGATACAAAGCTAGGTGCATCTTTTCCACCTATTATTTTTGGTGCCATAAATATTTTTACCTTATCAACTAAATTATTTCTAAAAAGACTGTCATTTAAAGTAGCTCCACCTTCTACTAAAACTGAATCTATCTTTAATTTTCCTAATTTTTCTACTACAAAATTTAAATCTACTTTACCATCTAATTTTGGCGCTATGTATACATCTACATCTTTTTTATTTAGACAATTTATTTTCTCTAAATCGTTGTTGCATGTAAAAACGATTGTTTTTGCGTTTTTATCTTGAACTAGATTTGAATCCATAGGTATTTTCAAGCTTGTATCGACTACAATTCTTATTGGATTTCTTGTTTTTCGATTTTCTATTCTAGTAGTTAAGCTTGGATTGTCTTTTAAAACTGTATTTATTCCAACCATAATAGCCATATACTTATTTCTAAATTCATGTGTCATCTGTCTAGATTTTTCATTTGAAATCCACTGAGATTCCATATGTTTTGTGGCGATTTTGCCATCCATGCTTATTGCAGTTTTTGATACTATTAATGGTCTATTTTTATTTATATAGTGAAAAAATACTTCATTTATTTTCAATCCTTCTTCTTCTAGTACTCCAGTTGTAACTTCTATTCCATTTTCTTTTAATTTTTTAATTCCTTTTCCACCTACTAGGGGATTTGTATCTACGTTACATATAACAACTCTGCCTACCTTGTGTCTTACTAAATTATCTGCACATGGAGGTGTTTTCCCATAGTGTGAACACGGTTCTAATGTGACATAAACTGTAGCTCCTTGGATATCCTCTGTAGCGCTATTTATCGCATTTACTTCGGCATGGGCTTCTCCATATTTCATATGATACCCTTGTCCGATTATGTTTCCATCTTTTACAATTACACATCCAACTAGTGGATTAGGATTTACAAATCCGATTCCCAATTTTGCAAGCGCTAAAGCTTTTTTCATATAATAATTGTCTTCTTGACATTTTGAATCAAATTTCATAAAAATTCCTTCTTTCTTTTTTAAAAGGTCATTAAAAAAAGCCCTGATATATATCAGAGCTATTATAATCAACAACAAAAATAATAATAAAATTATTTAAAAATTTCAAATAATTTATTACTTTATCTTCTCTCATCCAGACTCTACTGTCGGCTTTGGAATCTCACCAAATCAGCTAAAAATAATTTAGCTCGCGGGCTATACCGCCGGTCGGGAATTTCACCCTGCCCCGAAGAATATATCAAATTTTATATCCATATTTTAACTTTATACTTGTAATGTATCACATTTTTATATAATTTGCAAATTTATTATTTTTTAATTATATTATTTTAAAATTTTGTATATAAAAATTTTTTTTGTAAATAATTCTAAATAGATGAGCTCATTATTTAAAACCAATAATTAAAAGGGAGATTAAAAATGCAAAAAATTTTTTTAGTAGACACGGAAAATGTAAATATACGCTCTCTTAAAGGGGCTAATTATTTAGACAAGAACGACTTAATAATACTTTTTACAACTGATAAAACTACAGTTCACAATTTTCACGACAATCTTATAAAAACTATAGAAACAAAAGCAACTATTAAAAATATCCATATAGAATCTGGAGGTAAGAACTGTCTTGATTTTCAATTAGTGAGCTGCTTAGGATTGCTTATAGGATCTAACAAAAGTAAAAATATCGATTATTACATAATTAGTAGAGATAAAGGATATCTTCATTCAATAAACTTTTTATGCGAACAGACTCAATGCTCTATAAATTTAATATCAAATCTTAAATCTCTATTTGATGAAAATTACGATGATGCACTCGCTATAATGCAAAATATGGACGACGAAATAACAGAAGCACTCAAAAACTTAGGATATACAAATAAAACAATTACTAAAGCCTTAATAGCAATAGATTCTTCTAAAACAGAAAAGGATCTAGAAGTTAACTTTTTTCTTCAATTTGGCTGGAATAACAAGATATATAATACTTGTAAACCTATCATTTTCAAGTACAATATTCTTAGTATCGCCTAAATTAGTGTAAAAAGTATAATTAATTTTCTTAAAACTACAAAAGGTATGAAATAAAATCATTTCATACCTTTTGTATACATTACTTACCTTTTCCATCTTTCACTTGAAATTGTTTTTTATCTAAAAAATTTAAATCCTTCTTAAAGAAAATTCCCGCAAATATTTTTACTGATAAAAATATTATAAATCCTATAATTGCAAAGATTTCTATTTTATGTACATTGATGTTTTCTTTAAATACAAAATATAAAAAAGAACTATAAGGATCTAATCGCGTATATACTTCGCAAATTAATACTGCCAATAAACAAAATGCTAAAATCACATCGACTTTTCCATTGAAAATTTTAAAAATGTACTTAACTAATCCTATACACATACAAACTACTACAAGCAAAGCAGTTACTATTGGTACAATTCTAAATTCATCACTTATGCCATTAACTGCTAAAAATAGCAAAGTTATAATTGAAAAAAATACACCTAATTTAAAGTTCATACTTCTAGATGCAACATAGGATAATTTTAAATTCAATATAAATAATGCTATGAAAAGTAAAATACCAAAGAACAATACTCTTTCCACCATCTCACCTCTTTAAAAATAAATTAAAATTATATATATATTAATAAATATACATTTATTTACAAAAAAATATAAATTTCTTACTTAACTCCTATTATATAAGAATTTTCTATCTTTTTAAAGTTATTTAGGAAAAATGAGTATTTTATAATAAAAAGCAAAAAAAAAGCCCTGATTAACGAGGGTACAGGGCCAAATTTGATAATGATAGATAAAAGAGTGTGAGGGAATCTATCATTATCCGGGTATTTAAGTAAATTATTAAGCTAGTCTTTCTATACTTAGATAATACCTTTTTAATATGAATTTAATGTAAATTTTTTATGAACTATATTTGAATTTTTATATTTTTATATTAAATTTTATTTATTATATAAAATTATTCCTTATTTCTACCTTTTTCATCAATTAATTATTTTTTCTTCCTCTAAATAAAAATGAAAAGAAGCTCTTCTTTGGCACTTTTTGTTCAATGGTAAAAAACGCATTTTCCAATTGATACAATAAAATTCTATCAAAAGTAAATATCACATCGATATTTTCATAATTATTGCTATTATATAAGTTCATTATATCAAACATATGTTCATATGATTCACCTTGTATTATAAGTATTGGTTTTGTTTTAAATTTGATATTTAAATTTTTATAATTTTCTATAACTGTATCATATCTTAACAATTTTTGGCTTAATTTTTCTTGCCAATCCGAAGTTTTTCTGACTACCTCAACAAAAAAATTGCGGTCATTGAATTTTAAAATTGATTGCGGTCTAACGATACAACCTCTAATACTATCGTTAACTATAACCTTAGACACCTCATATTCTAATTCATCATTCATAACCTGAGTTAATAATTGGTTTGATGCTAATATAGATTTAATCTTAGATGTTTTTATTTCACTTACATAACCCTGAGAATACGTTTTTACATCTAACGCCCTCAATAATCCTGTTCCATGATATCCCAAATAATACGCTTTATATGAACTAATACTATTTTCAGAAACAAATTCTATTTGTCTTACAAAGCTTTTTTCCTTAAGTCTTGTCAATTTTCTAGCTACTGTTTTAGATTCTATATCATATCCACTCTTTTTTAAATAAAAAGTAATCTGTAAAGATGTAGCAAACAATAAACGATTTATTGTAAATAAAATGGCCTTTTCTATATCCCCAATATGACCTTTTTCCAATAAAAAATCAGCTTCCACTTTCGTCGTATTTTTTTTAGGCTTGTTCAACTTATGCATATCCCCTACATAAGATGCAAATGGTGATAGCTTTTCATCACAAATAGGTACCATTGCCTTTTTTAAATCCACTTTTTTACAAATTTCGCCGATTGGTGAAATAAGTTCAACATTCTTATCATTTTTCATACTAATTACTCCCCTCATATATAAAATGAAACAATAATTATGTTTTCATAAAAATTATATTAATTTAATTATAATATTTTTTACGATATATATCATTTATTATTATATTATTTTTTTGTATCTTTTTAAATTTTTTTGTAGATACGATGAGGAGAAAATTCCCACAAAATATATTTTATTTATCCAGTATATAAAATTATTCCAATTTATATAAACACTTTATATAGTTTAAAATAGTAGCTCCTATAATTGTAAACCCTAAAATCATTTCAAAGAATATATATGAAACAAAGAATCTCCCAACTAAAATAAGAAAATCTTTATCCTAAAGATCCATAATGTTGATTTTCTTGAAATGCATGAAGCCACTATTTTAAACACTTTCTTTTATATATTTACTTTTTAAATATTTTTGATTTTGATGCAGATAACCATTCTTTAAAACTATAGCAAAGCATTATCATAGGGAATAACTCAAGACGTCCTGCTAACATGTCAAAACTAAGTATTAATTTCGAAAAATTAGATAGCGATGAAAAGTTACCTACAGGACCTATTATTTCACCTAATCCTGGTCCTACATTTCCCAAACAAGTTAAAGGAGCCGTGATTATTGTAACCATATCTAAATTTTCAAATGAAATTAATAACATAGATCCCAATAATATAATTGCATATACTACGAAATAAGAATACGAAAAATCAAGCACTTGCTTATCCACAGGCTTTCCTTCTATCTTTATTGTCGTTACACTTCTCGGGCTAATCATTTTCTTTATACTAGATTTTGCTGATTTTACTAGCATCATAACCCTAGATATTTTCATACCTCCACCAGTTGAACCTGCACATGCACCTATAACCATCAATAATAATATCAGAACTTTCGACAACGATGGCCATAGATTAAAATCAGTTGTACCAAATCCAGTTGTAGTTATAATAGATGCAACCTGGAAAAACGAATATCTAAATGATTCTGCTACATTTCCATAAATACCCAATGTATTAACTGTAATTATAGCTGTAAAACTGACTACTATTAACAAGTAACATTTAAGCTCTTCACTTTTTAATATTTGTTTGAAATCTTTTAACAGCAATAAATAATATAAATTAAAATTTACTCCAAACAACAGCATAAATATAGATATCACGATATGTATATAATAGCTATCGTAATAAGCTATACTAGTATTTTTTATAGAATATCCACCTGTACCTGCTGTAGAAAATGCATGCACAATACTATCATAAAGTGGCATTTTTCCAATCAATAAAAATATTATTTCTAACAAAGTAAGTACAGCATATATAGCATATAATATTCTCGCAGTCATTTTAACCTTAGATACTAATTTACCTACTACAGGGCCCGGAACCTCGGCCTTCATAAGGAACATATTTTGACCTTCTGATTGTGGTAAAAATGCAAGTACAAATACAAGCACTCCCATACCACCTATCCAGTGAGTAAAGCATCTCCAAAATAGCATACCCTTCGATAGACTTTCTATATCGTTTAAAATACTAGAACCTGTAGTCGTAAACCCAGAAACAGTTTCAAAAAACGCATCTATATAGTTTGGGATTTCCCCACTCATATAAAAAGGCAAGGATCCAATTAAAGATACAACAATCCAACTAAGAGCTACTATTATAAATCCTTCTTTTGCGTATATACGCTTATCTTCTGTTTTTAAATTTGAAAGAAATCCTCCCACTGCCAAAGCAACTGCTATAGTTATAAGAAAATACACAGCCTTATGCTCTTTATAAATTAAAGATACTAAAAGTGGCAATACCATTATAATTCCTTCAAATAACAATATATTTCCTAAAGTTCTTAAAATCATCCTCCTATTCATAACTACAACCTCCTAAGCTAAAATATCTTCCAGGCTAGTTAAGAAAGAATTTGTTGTAACTATTATTACACTATCTCCAGCTTGTATAAAATCGTCCCCGCTCGGTACAATCAACTTATTACCTCGCATTATACCTGCTACAAGTAGGTTTTCTTTCGTATTTAATTTTTTTAGAGGTATACCTAAAAAGCTTACATTTTTATTCGCTATAAATTCAATAGCTTCTACTTTTTTGTCTACAATTTTGTAAAGTGTTTCTATACCACTATCGACTTTGTTTGCCTTTGCTCTTACATATCTAACTATTTGATTTGCTGTAATATCTTTAGGTGAAATGACACTTTCTATACCTATAGATTCCAGCATATTAATTATTGAAAATCTATTTACCTTTGTTATTACCTTAGGCACATTACATTTAGATGCATACATAGATATAATTACATTTTCTTCGTCTATACCAGTCATAGATACACACGCATCTACATGCTCTATACCTTCTTCTAATAAAACATCTTGATCTGTACCATCGGCATTTATAATATCTGCCTTTGGTAAAAGCATACTCAGTCTTTCACATGTTTTTTCATCATTATCTATAATTTTCACCTTTATACCAATTTCAGCTAATTGCTTAGAAAGATAAAATGCTATTCTACCTCCGCCTATTATCATAACTGATTTGATTTTTCTCTCATAAATTCCAGCTGAAACCATAAAATTCTCTAAATCCTTATGGGATGCAGTAATATGTATTTTGTCACCCTCTTCTAGAGAAAATCTACCATCTGGTATATGTACTCTTTGTTGTCTTTGAAGCGCACATACTAGTACACTAGATTTAAACTTTCTATTCAAATCACTCAATGATATTCCTACTAATTTACTTCCTTGCTTAACTTTTATCTCTGCTAAATCTACAAGTCCCTTTGCAAATTGGTCTACCTTAAGGGCTGATGGGAATTTTAATATACGCGCTATTTCATCAGCAGCCGCCTTTTCTGGATTTATCATCATACTAATTCCCAATCTATCTCTCATAAATGATATCTGTGATGCATAATCAGGATTTCTAACCCTTGCAATTAAATTTTTAGCTCCTAATTCTCTCGCTATCAAGCAAGAGATTAAATTAATCTCATCAGATGATGTAACTGATATGAATAAATCGACCTTATTTACACCAGCCTCCATTTGGATATCGTAAATAGCTCCATTTCCACAAATCCCCATGACATCATATGTGTTTACTATATCCTCTATATTTTGTGAATTATTGTCTATGACTACAATGTCATGTCCTTCCATTGCCAGATGCTCAATCAAAGTTCTCCCTACTTTTCCGCATCCTATTACAACTATTTGCATTTCCTTCCTCCTGTTCAAATTTTTAAACCTTGAATAATATTTTATATTCTCCTAGTTAATATTTTATATTTTGATAAATAATCCTCTATAATATTCAAATAAAGACTTTATAATAGGGGAAATTTATTACAATCTATATTATAATACATATTTGCAAAATCTTTATATAATCTTTATATGTTTTAGCAATTTTCTAGGTATTTATTTATGCAATCTTTATATACTCAATAATTTTCTATTTTTGGCAGAGGTATTTTTCACTAATTGAAGTTTATTTTTTATAAAATTATTCATTTTTTAGATATTCAATATGATTTTTCCATATTTTTGTATACAATTATATTATTGATAAAAGTTTTTAATTAATATTATACAGGAGGAAAAAATGCCAAAATTAAGTAACAGAGTTAACACATTTACTGACTCAGTAATCAGAAGAATGACTAGAATAAGTGATAAATACGGAGCTATAAATTTATCTCAAGGTTTCCCAGATTTTCCACCGCCAAAAGCAATGACTGATGCTCTGGCTAAAATAGCAGCTGAAGGTCCTCATCAATATTCTGTAACTTTTGGGGCACCAAATTTAAGGGAAGCAATTGCAAAAAAACAAAGTAAAGCATTTAAAAGAGATATCGATTTTGAAAAAGAAGTATTAGTAACATGTGGTGGTACAGAAGCTATGATGTGCGCTATGATGACAGTTTGTAATCCTGGAGATAAGGTTATAGTCTTCTCTCCATTTTATGAAAACTACGGAGCTGATGCAATACTATCTGGAGCTGAGCCTATATACGTTCCACTAGTTCCACCTACTTTTGATTTTGATGTCGAAGTATTAGAAGACGCATTTAAACAAAATCCAAAGGCGATAATACTTTGCAATCCTTCAAATCCAACTGGAAAAGTATTTACAAAGGAAGAGCTTATGATAATAGCCGATTTAGCTGTAAAATACGATACCTTTGTAATAACAGATGAGGTCTATGAACATTTGATATATGAACCTTACCATCATACATATTTTGCATCACTACCTGGTATGTACGAAAGAACTATCTCTACAAGCTCTCTATCAAAGACGTATTCTATCACAGGATGGAGACTGGGATATTTAGTTGGTCCAGAGGAAATAGTTGAATGTGCTAAAAAGGTTCATGATTTCTTGACTGTAGGAGCACCTTCTCCTCTACAAGAAGCAGCAGTAGTTGGACTTAATTTCGATGAATCTTATTATGAAGAATTGAAAAAAACTTACACTGAAAAAAGAGACTATTTTCTAAAAGGACTTGATGAAATAGGACTTGATCACACTACTCCACAAGGGACTTATTTTGTGTTAGTTGACATATCTAAATTTTTAGAGCTAGATCAATTTAAAGGGATGAATGACTTAGAATTTTCAGAGTGGATGACTAAAAATATAGGTGTAGCCCCTGTTCCAGGTTCAAGCTTTTTCAGGGAGGAAGTAAATAATCTCATTAGACTTCATTTTGCTAGATCTAAAGAAACTCTAGACGAATGTTTAAGACGTTTATCTAAGCTAAAAAAATTATTAGATGAATAATTGGTTTTTATTTGTCTTTTGAATACATAAACTTTCTCAATTTATATAATTGACATATCATGGAAATAAGTGTTAGAATTATTATACCTTATATAAAATTAAAGGCTTTGACGAGGAGCAGTATGTTTTAGATAAAATACAGAGAGAAAATGGTTGGTGGAAATTTTCATGAGTCTAAAATTGAAGTAGCCTCTGAGCTATGGACTGAACAATTTTTTTAAGTAGGCTCCATCGGATTTTCGACCGTTAAAACGAAAACGATATTTTTATTAAGTATCGACTGAGTGCAAAGAATTTTTTCTTTGAATTTAGGTGGTAACACGGATTAGATAATTCGCCCTAAGCTATATATATTGGCTTGGGGTTTTTTATTATATTTTTTTTAATTAATACATTTTTTAAATAATAGGGAGGACAATATGGAAATTACAGGATCTCAATTAATCATCAATTCTTTAATCGAAGAAGGCGTTGATAAAATATTTGCTTATCCAGGTGGATATGACAAGGATATTTTTGACGCACTATATCATGAACCAGATATAGAATTAATTTTACCAAGACATGAACAAGGTCTTATTCACGCAGCAGAAGGATATGCCCGTTCAACTGGAAAAGTGGGTGTCTGCTTAGTTACAAGTGGACCAGGGGCAACTAATCTAGTTACAGGTATAGCTGATGCAAACTACGACGGTATACCTCTAGTATGCTTTACTGGACAAGTTTCGACTGCAGTAATAGGCAACGATGCCTTCCAAGAAGTCGATATAGTAGGTATAACTAGAACCATAGCTAAATTCTCTATGACTATTAGAAAAAGAGAAGATTTAGGTAGAATAATTAAAGAAGCATTTTATATTGCAAGAACAGGAAAACCTGGTCCTGTTGTAATAGATTTGCCAAGCGATATCGTAGGCGCTATGGGATCTGCTGAATACCCAAAAACAGTAGATATCAGAGGATACAAACCAAGCACTGGTGTTCACATAGGACAAATTAAAAAAGCTTTGAAGATGCTTAAAGCTGCTAAAAAACCTCTATTCTTAATAGGCGGAGGAGTTAATATTTCACATGCAAATGAAGAATTCGAAAAGCTTGTAGATATAACACAAATTCCTGTTATAACTACTATAATGGGAAAAGGCGCTATCCCTACTTCTCATCCTCTTTTCATAGGTAATGTAGGTATGCATGGTAGCTATGCATCTAATAAAGCAGTTAATGAATGTGACGTATTATTTTCAATAGGAACAAGATTTAACGATAGAGTTACTGGTAAAATATCTGAATTTGCACCAAATGCTAAAATAATACATATAGATATAGATTCTGCTTCTATATCTAGAAATATAGTGGTAAATATACCTATAGTTGCGGATGCTAAAGCTGCTATAAAAGAATTAATTCCTTTAGCTAAAAAACTTGATACAACAGAATGGGTTAACCAAATAAAAGCTTGGGATAAAGAACGCCCAGTAACTGCACCTAGCTCTGTAGAAGGTGGAATTTCACCTCAAGCTATATTTGATAATTTAAATAAAGCTTTTGATGAAGGTATATTTTTAACAGACGTAGGTCAACATCAAATGTGGACTACTCAATTTTTGGAAATGAATAAAAACAAACAATTGATAACTTCTGGTGGATTAGGTACTATGGGATTTGGTTTACCAGCAGCAATAGGTGCTCAACTTGGTAACCCAGACAAGAGAGTTGTTTGTATAGCTGGTGATGGTGGTGTACAAATGACTATACAAGAGCTTGCAACTGCAGTTCAACTAGAACTTCCTATAACGTTAGTTATTATCAATAATGGTTTCTTAGGAATGGTTAGACAAATGCAACAATTTTTCCATGATAAAAATTATTCTGGAACATGCTTGAGAAAAAGAAAAAGCTGTGAAGGAAAATGTAATTTTAATGGAAATAATATACCAGATTGCTGTCCTCCATATACTCCAGATTTTATGAAGCTTGCAGAAAGCTATGGAGCTTATGGAATAAGAGTTACAGACGAAGATAAACTATTTGATGCATTTGAAGAAGCTAAGAAAAACACAGATGCACCAACTATTATTGAAATATTAATCGACTTCAAAGACGTTGTTTTACCAATGGTTCAAGGTGGTAAACCTCTTAACGCAATGTTACTTGAAACTAACTATTAGAAAGGAATATAGATAAAATGATGAAGAAAAGATGGATTGCGCTTTATGTAGAAAATTATTCTGGGGTACTTGCTAAAATTTCAAGTTTATTCTCAGCTAAATTATATAATCTAGACACATTAACAGTAGGAAAAACAGAAGATCCCGAAACATCAAGAATGACTATTGGTGTTTACTGTGATGATGTGACTTTTGAACAAATAAAAAAACAATTAAATAGATTCGTAGAAGTTATAAAGGTTATCGATTTAACTACTATGGAAACTCATACTAAAGAACTTTTATTTATAAAAGTAAAAAATTGCTCTACACAAGATAAAAACGATATTTTCCAAATGGCTAAAGTATTTGACATGGATATTATCGATATAGGCAAAAAAAGCGTACTTTTACAATGTGTACACACTGAAAAGAGAGTTGATAGATTGATAGAAGTATTCGCAAAACAATACCCTAATAATATTGTCGTTGTTAGAAGTGGTAGTGTTGCAATAGAATCTATTAATGTGACAGATAGATAAATTTATCGATAATTTTTAAGTATAAAAATCCTCTATATTGACTTAGAGGATTTTTTTATCCATATATATAATATATTAAATATTTCTATTTAAGGTTAAGGAGGATAAGAAAATGATCGAAAACCTAATAAAAACCAACAGAAGCTACCGTATATTTGATGAAAGCTATAAAATCTCTATCGATATGCTCAAAGAAATATTGAATGTAGCAAGGTTTACTTCATCTGGTAGAAATATGCAAACTATAAGGTTTTTGCCTATAATAAAATCTTCTCAATTAAATATAATTTACGAAAATATCAAATGGGCAGGATATTTAAAGGATTGGGATGGTCCTGTAGAAGGCCAACGTCCTACTGCTTTTATATTATTTTTATCTGATGAAAAAATAAAAAAATCTCCTACTTTTGACATCGACTTAGGACTTGCTTGTCAAAGCATTTTACTAAAATCTACAGAAGAAGACCTCGGAGGTTGTATGATAGGTGCATTTAATAGGAAAAATATATCTGAAGATTTAAACCTACCTCAGAACTACAATATAGAATTGATACTAGCTTTAGGTAAGCCAAATCAAAAGGTTGTAATTGAAGACATAAAAGAGGACGACGATATAAAATACTGGAAGGATGAAGATAATACCCACCATGTACCTAAGATAGTCTTAGATGACTTAATTGTAGAAATTTAATCCATTAAATTAGGCTATCTCAAAGCTCATTTTGAGATAGCCCCTTTTTAAACAATCTAAAAATCTATATTATAATACTAACTTAGTACCACAATTTGGGCAGAAGTTAGCGCCTGTATTATTTGGTGTACCACAGTTTGGACAGAATTTAGCCACATTTGTGCCACCTTGTGGATTGACAGGTTGCTGATGTTGCACAGGCTGTTGAGGTTGTTGATTCATTTGCTGTCCTGCACCCATCATTTGATTTGCCATCTGTTGACCCATCATCATACCCATTTGCATGCTAGCCATATCAGCAGCCATACTTGTTCCACCGCCATTTGAAACATTTGCCATAGAATCTGCCATAGCCATTTGAGTATACTTATTCATATCGTTTATCATGCTTTGTGATGCTGCCTTTGTAGCCATTTCTTGTATTTCCTTTGGATAGCTAACGCTCGCTATTGCAAAGCTAGTAATACCTATTCCTATCTTTTGCATTTCCATATCTAAATCATTTTTAATGCCGTTAGAAATTTCTAAAGAATTCGCTTGAATATTAAATATATCCTTACCTTCCTTTACTATCCATCTCATAAGAGTTTGGTCTAGCATAGACATTATACGTTCTTTCACATCATCTATTGTGTATTGCTTTTTAACGCCTGCTACCTTGTCTATAAGTAGTTGATAGTCAGCTACCTTACAGCAAAATGTTCCAAATGATTTTATAGGCATTCCTCCTGGAAGATTTGGCGCCGGTATATTTATAGCGTTTTTTGTTCCCCATTTTACTGTCAATTCCTTAGTATTGACAAATAAAACCTCAGCTCTCATACCGCTGTTAAATCCAAATTTAAATCCTTTTAATGTCGATAAGAAAGGTACTATTTGAGATTCTATATCGAAGCTTCCTTCATCCTTAAATACACCTTCTACTTTTCCATTAAACATAAATATCGCATCTTGTCCTGGTCTAATAATTAATTTACTTCCTTTTTTAATTTCTTTATTATCCCATTTCCAAAAGATCATGTCGTCTCTAAACTGTTCCCATTCTACTACATTTGCCAGTTGTCCACTAAAAAGTCCCATATTATGCCTCCTATTTTCTATGAATTCATGAAATACCAAATCAAAGCCATTATAACAAGTATTGCTACAACTATAGCAGCTAATTTAAATGCACTCTTAGGATACTCACCTACTATTACACCTGATTGACCATTTATTAGAACATGGTATTCCTTGTCCTTATAATAATAAGCTGTCGAATAAACAGGTAGTAATACATGCTTATAAGTTTCATTTTGATAAGATGAATTCATAGATAAACCTCTTACTCTATCGTATCTTCTAAGCACATCGCTTTCACATAAGCTTCTCATTTCATTTTCCATTTTATTTATTGCTTCTCTATGAGCATCTGCTAAATCTACAGTATATATCTCAGAGCAATAACCAGACATGTAATCAGGAGAAAAAGAAGATATATTTTGAGTATTATAAACCATAGAATTTAATAAATTTGATTTTAATTTATCTGATGCTTTTATTAATACATCGTCAAAGAAATTATGTACATGTCCTGATGTAGGATGCCATCTAGTTTTTATTTCTGTATGAGTTTTTCCATCTGAATCCTCATAAGTGACTTCGTAATCCTCTCCACCCATGGCTTGATATGAAGCATCTACATCTGCATCAAATGTCCAAAATGGCATATATATACCTTGAATCTTATCAGTCTGATATAAGCTCTTCAGTGTATTTGGAGCAAGCCATCTACTTTTTATCCAATCATGATAGATTTCTCCGATTTTTACCTTGTCAATTCTAAATGGTACTACTCCATCTGGAACTAATGCATCCATTTGCTTTTTAGCCAATACATAATTTGAGCCACAATATGGACATACTGTAGCAGTACTTGTAGCATCTACCTCCACAAGAGCACCGCAGCCTTCACATTCCATACTAGTAGATGTTTTTTCTTCTGCTTTTATAGAATTTATCGCTTTTTTTGTAAGTTGGTGTTCTACAACCTTACTTTCATCATTTTTTATTTCAATCTCATTGCCACAATTTGGACATTTTAAATTTTGTGACGAAACATCAAATTTCATCACTGCCCCACAATTTGTGCAATAGTATGTTTTTACACTCTCCATAAATCTCCCCTTCTAGTATTAAATGCCTTTAATCTAACTCCAAAATACCTATTGTAAACCTAATTTAGCCTTTAATGCAGCTAATTCATCGTCTGTTTCTGAAGAAGATGCTCCACCAGTTTGTGTATCGTATTTTGCCATTAAATCATCTATATTACTGCTATCCTTAGAAGAATTTAATTCCGCCATAGCATTTGCTGTGTCTAATTTCTTATTTATTTTTGCTTCCATTTCATCGAATTTAGACATATTACCCATAGCTCCATCTATACTAGAACCTATTTTATTTAATTTTTCTTGAGTTTCAGCAACTGCCATTTTAGCCTTTAGCTGATCTCTTCTTGAATTTAGTTCTGCTATATCTTTAACTATCTTATCATGCATAGCTCTCATCTTAGTTGAATTTTCTTTTGCTATATCATAAGTCTGTTGAAGCGATGATAATTTTTTACTTAATTCTGATTTTTTTTCTAAAAACGCTCTAGCATCAGCTTCATTACCAGCTAATAATGCTTTTTCTGCATAAGCTTGCATTTTATTTATAGATTCTGTACATTCATCTAGCTCTCTTTTTGCTCTTGTTTCCTCAGCCATAACTGCTGCTGTTTCTGCTTTAACCTTGCCTAAATCACTTTCTAAATTTCTAAGATATTGATCTATCATTTTCATTGGATCTTCTACCTTATCTAATAATGCATTAATGTTTGAAGACATTATATCTTTGAATCTACTTAAAATTCCAGCCATCGTAATTCCTCCTTAAATAATATATAGACATATAATTTTAATTTAAGTATATCACAGTATTTTTATATTGTATTATATATTTGGACTTCTTAAATTACAAAATCTTAATTTTTTAAATTAATAAAGGTATTATTGCCTCTTTCGCGACAATAATACCTCAATACTTCTACAACTCAATTTCAATTTTAGAGCTTAATTTTACAGCGCCACCTATAGTTATCTTTTTAGTTTGTCCATTTTGTTTATTTATTTCTGCATCTATAGTTCCACCAGGTTGACTGATGCTGTACTTCAAATCTCCATCCTTTAAATCTTTTCCCAAATAGAAAATTGTAGCCAATGTACCACTTCCACAGCTGCTTTCAAAGAAGGTAGTGTCTGTATCCTTTACATATACTACTGGAGTAATATATTTCTTATCTACATCAAAGAACATAACACCAAAAGCCTCTACATCGTAATTTTCATATACAGCTCTTTTAAATTTTTCAAAATTTGCTTCTGTAGCATCGATATTTTCAGCTATTATATGGTTAATTCCTTCTATTATTACAATAGGAAAATCTCCTAAATCCTCTACATAAATATTTTCAATCCCTTTAGGAATAGGCATTTCTATTTCAGATGTTCCTTTTTGTAAATCCACCTTTGTATTTAAAGGTTTATTACTTCCTGTTATTTCAACAGATACAATTCCATTTTTTATATTATTTTCTTGTGCAAAAAACATTCCTATACTTCTAGAAGCATTTCCACAAAACTCTCCACCCATCATTTCAAGTCTTATGTCTCCACCCATAATAGGCTCTTTTATAAATCCAACTTGTTCAGCTTCATAATCTGTATTTTCTAAAATATTTTTCGCCACACTTTTATACAATTTTTTATCTATATTATCTAAAACAAAAACTGTTATATTTTTTGCTGGATCTGCTATTACTATATTGTATTTATTTTTTTCAGTCATCATATATACCCCTTTTGTATTTAAATTTATATATTAATTTGTAATTTTATCAAATGAAGTTATCTCCGGTATAGTATCGTTTATTATAGCTGCTATTCTACTATACGCATTAGATAACTCGTAATAATAAGGAGAATTCATATCTATACCCTTGTTAAATTCTGAAGAAATAGGAGTAACAACATAAGAAGCCCCATTGTATTCTTTTAATACATGACAAGGTATATATCCCATCTCTGATATTTCAACTTCTCCACTATCATTTTTTGTCAATACTACATTTAATATAAATGTATCCTTAGTAACTGTACTAGTTTGATGTGATACAAAATTCCCCATTGAATACATTACAGGAACTGATTTTCCTTCCTTGTTAATTAAAGTATCACTTGTCTGTAATGCATGAGGATGTGAGCCTATAATTAAATCGGCACCTGCATCAGCTATCTCTTGAGCGTGTAGAGCTTGTTTCTCTGTATAATCATTCCAAAATTCTCTTCCCCAGTGATTATAAACAATTACAAATTCTGCACCCTTATCTCTTGCATCCTTTATGTCCTTTTCGACCTTTTCCTTAGAATATCTATTGATCATCATTTCCCTTTTTTCTTCAGGTAATGTTGTATCCTTTTTATTAAATTTTTCACTATAAGATAACACAGCGACCTTTATTCCATTTATTTCAGTAATCACAAATCTCTGCTCTTCTTCAGATGTAAAGCATCCTGTATGAGAAAATTTGTATTTATCTAGTGCATTGTTAGTCTCTACTAAGCCTCGTTCCCCACTGTCAGTCATATGATTATTCCCATTTACTAAAGTGTCAAATCCAGCATATCTAAGTGCATCTAAATAAGTAATCGGACCATTACAATAAGGTCTATTACCTGCAAAATTTTGCTCCGTCATATACGGTGATGAATTCGAAAGTAGTGATTCTATATTTCCAACTACATAATCTGCCTTCGAGAAAATATCTTTGACTAATGAAAAGCTCTCATTAAAATTGTAAGTACCATCCTCTGTCAAAGCAGCCTCTTGTTGTCTAGTTTGATTCATCAAATCGCCTACTAACATTATTCTCGCTTTATTTGAATTTTCTTCACTAGATTTTGAATTTCTGTATATTCCATCTTTATCAAGAGTATATCTAGGCTCTTTGATTTCAGTCAAAGGCTCTAGCATCTTTCTATATACGATTATTGTTGTTTCTATTTCTTTGTTATCTTGATTTTGATAAACAATCGAAGTAACGCCTACCATTTTAGCTTTTATTTTTCCATTTTTGTCAACGGCAGCTATTTTCATATTTTTAGAATAGTATTTTCCTTCTATATTATTTTTGTCCCCTGAACTGCTCCAAATACTAGTTTCCTGACCTGCCCTCAATGTCACAATTTGCTTTTGTAAATTTATACTATTATTATAAATTGTATCTGCTTGCACCTCTACATTAGATATAAAAAATATTATATTTACAAATAATACAAAAAATATCAATTTTAAATATTTATTTTTCATC
>NZ_JBJDXL010000530.1:0-9759 GCF_051866655.1 Intestinibacter sp. | reverse complement strand
ACTCGTACTGGACTCTCACCATAACCAGCTCGCTCTGACTTCGTCTTTATAACTACTCTTCCCTTCACAGCATTTATTTTACTTATTTTGACAATATAAATAGTAACCCATTAGTTAATTATTGTCAATAATATTTATGCTATTTTTTAGTATTATATTGTTTATTATCTCCTATAATTAATATTTATATACATATATATAAAATCAAAAAATATTTTTTGCTGATGTCGACAACGTTTTCTTTTTTTAAATTTCAATATTTCCCGAAAAGCGTTGAAATTTCAACATATTTACATTTTCCAAATCTTAACTTATAATTAATATCTGTAAAATATAATGACTACATACTTAAATAAATTTCGAAAAAAATATAGATACTTAATTATAAATTTTAAATATATTTAGGAGGTACCCATGTATAAATTAATCGCACTAGATATAGACGGAACATTATTAAACAGCTCAAACCAAGTTACAGATTCTGTAAAAAAAGCCATAAAAGAAAGTAAAGAAAAAGGTGTCAAAGTCGTTTTATGCACAGGAAGACCTTTGAAAGGTGTTGAAAATTATCTTGAAGAATTAAATCTTAAAGAAGAGGGAGATTACGTTACTACATTCAACGGTGCTCTTGTTCAAAATTCTCATACAGGAGAATCTATATCTCATCTAACTCTAGACTACAACGACCTTTGTGATTTATACGAGCTTAGCTTAGAAATAGGCTCTAGAAGCCATTTTTACGATACAAGAACTCTTTATACATTTAATAAAGATGTAAGTGATTATACAGTTTATGAATCTTACTTAACTGGAAGCCATTTAAATGTAACTACTCTAGATCAAATACCTAAAGACATCGCTATGTCTAAATTTATGATGATAGATCACCCTGAAATCTTAGATGAATGCGTAAAGAAAATACCTCAAAAATTCTACGAAAAATACACTATAGTTAGAAGTATGCCATTTTTCTTAGAAATATTAAATCCTAATGCAAACAAAGGTGCTGGTATAAGCCTTTTATCTGAAGAGCTTGGCATCAAACAGGATGAAGTTATATGTGTTGGAGATGCAGGAAACGACAAGCACATGATAGAATACGCTGGTCTTGGAGTTGCTATGGGAAATGCAACTGATGATATTAAAGAAATAGCAAATTATGTAACTCGCACTAACGATGAAGATGGAGTTGCTCATGTTATTAATAAGTTTATATTAGAAAGATAGATTTTAAATTTTATAAATGATTTTCGGCAAAAATGGCATCAAAGATGCCATTTTTTATTGCACTTTTCTGATTTAAAATTCATTACATTTCTCTGATTTTATCGTTAAAGTAACCTCTCTCCTCCACTTTTTCAAACCATATTTCACTCTTCTTCTCATGCTCTAAAGTGGATTTTACTATCTCCCTCATCAAGCTTACAATATAAACATTCATCTCTATTCCAAATCCATCTATTGCAGGAAGCAACCATCCAGTCATATCGTTCATCCCACTTCTAGCTGCTATTTTCATCGCTTCTTTTTGCATATCTCCATCGTGGAATACGTCTAAATCCTTTTTCAAATACGCAATCGCAGCCATCAATCCATTACATCCCCAGTCAGAAACTGTTGCAGTTATTATGTTGTCTGTCTTTGCAACTGCTCCGATATTGTCGGATGGATCTTCTAAGTTTGCGTAAGGGATGTATTGTCTTACTTGATTTGCTATGGTCCCCATGCCGATTTCGTTTCCTAAATCGCCGATAGCTATATTTAAAACACCTATTTTTACAAGCTTTTCAAATAAAATATCTGTCTTTGCTTCTAAATCTGTGCAATCTATACCCAAGGAATTGTGGTATAGATCCTTTTGATTTTTGCCAGGATGCTCTATGCTTATAACTGCCTTTGGAATGCCCTGTTTTATTAGCTCATCTGCCATTTGATCAGCTTTATTTATGTCCTTTGTAAAAGGTACTACAGCTATTGAAATAGGGTATTTTTTCAAATTTTCTATAGAATCATATAAATGAAGTCCCATTTCAAACGATAGATTTCTAACTGCAGTTAAGTTTTCCTCTTGGCATACAATCACAGGCTTTGCATTAAACGCCTTGACTAAGCTTCTAGCTAAAAATAGTGAGCTAATTATTCCATCACTTTCTGCCTCTTTATGAGAAGGTAGTACAAATCCTGTTATTATATACACTAAATCACCTTCCTTGATTTCGTCGACTAGCTTTTGAGCAGCGTTTATAGTCAACGGTTTTTTAGTGTATTTTCTAGCTGCATCGTACAAAATTCTGCAGACACCGTAGCCTCTAGGGTCTAAATTCATTAGATTATCTAAATTTTCTCCAAGATTATATTTTGCTAAATTTTCCTTATACATAAATCATTCTCCCATTCATAATATTGATTAATTTTTTATATGCATATTTACATTAAAAAAAGGTTAAGACACGCAAATAATGCATAATCTTAACCTTAATTAAATTCGTTAATAAATTTTAGTTTATTACCCAATAAATAAGATTCTATTTTCTTTTTTCTGGAAAAATCATGAGATATCTATTTTGAGCATCCTTCAACGCAGCTATCAGAGCCTTTTGAATTAGTGCAAAAAATCTGCTTTGAATTACTTCTATCATTTTGTCGACTTCAGTAACTATATTTCTCGAACAAAGCATATCTCTTATAAATTGTTCTGTTTCATCCATAATAGTGTTGCAGGCTATATCTACTATTCTATCTGTCTCTTTATCTATTATCACACATAGTGAGAAAACTGAATAGGAGGATGAAATTACATCGTCCTTACTTGGCTTAGATTGACCTGTAACAAATACTGTATTTTCTAAATAGTTCATTATTTTCTCCTGTAATTTTATCGTATTTGCAAAATTTCTTTAAAGGACATTTAAAGCCGTGCAAATACAATTAATATGCTTATACTTAAATGATAGTGATATTTTCCATTTTTTTCAATATGAAATATTAAAATATGTCTATTTTTACTTTCTCAAAATCCTATACTCAAATCCAGTTTCCTTCATTAAATCTAAATAAGGCATTGGATCAAAGTATTCTGGAGAAAATACTCCGCTGTCCTTCCAAATTTCCTTACCAATTAGCTCTATAGAAAGTGCCGCACCAAAACCTGTCTGTGCAACTACTGCCTGCATATGCCAGTCCTTCATAGATTGTTGGTTATCAAAAGGCTGATACATAAATATTTCCTTTTTCTGACCGTCTTTTACACCTATGCAATGAACTCCTACTAGCATCTCGCCCTTCATTTCGTCACCTATATCCTTAGGCTGTGGCGCAACTGCTGCTACTACATCTCTAGGAACTACCTTTACACCACCGACATCTACTGGATGCAGACTTCTAAGCCCTAAGCTGTCTATGACCTTAAGTGCATTTATAAGCGCTGGATCTAGTGATATTTTGAAGGTCGCCTTTTTTAATCCGTATTTAGATAAATATCTCTGCATTGTGACTACTTCTTCGTGCTCTACCTTGACAAGGACATTTTTCCCTACTCCATCTGGCATATCAAAGGTTTCCTCTCCAGCAAATGCGTCTTCAACTATAAATCCTCCCTTGTCTGCGTTGTACTCTACGTTTGGATTCATGACCTCATCTAAAACTGTCCACACATTAAAACCAAATGTAATTTCTCCCTCCTTTGCTCCAGGTATGCTGAGATTTCCACCATCTTTTACATGAACCTCTTGCAATTCGTCGAATTCGTATTCAGCTGCGTATTTTGCAAATACATTTACTACCCCTGGGTCGATTCCCATGCAAATACACGCCATTTGATCTCTATCTCTCCATTTATCGTGTCTATCGAAATTGTATTTTGTCATTGGCTCTACATAGCTGTTTTCTATGCCTAGACCTAGCTTAGGGTTCTCCATAGGCACAGACCATGTTCCCATGCTTCCGTAATTTGCCCCAGCCTCGTAAGCCGCATCAAAAATATTATTACTTACAAATGGAGCTGCAGCATCCATTACGAAATCTATATCGTATGTTTCTATTAATTCTACAATGTCCTTTTCATTTCTAGCATCGACCTTGACTGCCTTTAAGTCGTCCTTGTCTCTCAAGTGACTTATAACTTCCTCTGCTCTATCCAAATCGTAATCTGCAACTAATACAAACTCCAGCCATGATTTATAATCCTGCCTGCTTTGAATTATCTTCAGTATAGATTCTCCCACTGCACCTGCTCCTACTAACATCATTCTCATAATTTATCCCTCCCATTTTTTAACTTAAAATAAAAAGGACAGGGTAACAAGACTCACTAATCAAAGTGTCCTGTTACTCTGTCCTTTTGCCAGTTGGTTATAGCCACGTAGGCGACGGAAATCCGTTCTCTCCAAAGTTTCGTCAGATAATCTTCCTTTTGCCTGTCAGTTTCCAAAAAAGTTTAGACTCACCTTTTCTTTGCTTCTTCGGCACTACATTTAAGTAGCTTCTAGGATTATCCTCATCCGAATCTATTTTGTTTTCTTATTTATATTCTAGAATATTAATCTTAGTTTGTAAACTAAGTCTATGAAAATTTATTTGTTTATTAATTCAGCATAAAGTGATGCATCTACATTACCACCTGTTATAACTATGCATATGCGGCGACCTGCACTTGTGTCTATTTTATTTTCAAGCATTGCAGCTATACCTACACATGCTGATGGTTCTGCTAATATTTTTTCTTTTAATCCTAATAGTTTCACAGCTTCTGCTATTGATGCTTCTTCTACTGCTACTACTGTATCTACGTTGTCTCTTATCATTTCGAAGTTTATTTCTTCTGCCTTGCTTATACGAAGGCCGTCTGCTATGGTTTGACCCATTTCTACTGTAAGAGCCTTGTCTGCTTTTAATGCTTCTGTAAATAGAGGTACTTCTTTAGGTTCTACAGCTGTTACTTTTATACTTGGATCAACTCCCTTTATTGCAAATGAGCCTCCACTTGTCAAGCTTCCTGCTCCACATGGCATGATGAACTCGTCCATTTCACCATTCATTTGTTCTAGCGCTTCTATTGCCACTGTTCCATGACCTATTATTACTGCTGGGTCCATATGTGAATGAACTAGGCAATATCCGTGTTCTTCTATTAATTCTGCACATTTTTTATCTCTGTCTTGTCCAGTAAATCCTGCAAGCACTACTTCTGCACCATATCCCTTTGCCCCTGCTATTTTTGCTTTAGGTGCGTTTTCTGGCATTACTATAGTTGCTTTTACGCCTAATTGTTGTGCCATGTAGCTTACTGCTTGTGCGTGGTTACCACTTGATGCTGCTGTTACACCTTTTTGCAATTCTTCCTTTGGTGTAGTTAGCATTTTGTTGCTTACTCCACGTAATTTAAATGCTCCTGTGTATTGCATATTTTCTAATTTTAACCAAATTTCTGCTCCACCAAATAATTTTTCAAGATTTTCTGCTCTAACTAATGGTGTCACTTTTACGTAGTCTTTTATTCTTTTTTTTGCTTGAAATACATCTGATACTTGTAATTTTACTTCCATAATTATCCCCCATGATCTTTTATAAAACTTTACTATATTATATATCATTTTATACAACTATAACATATGAAAGTTTTATTATATTGAAATATTTTAGTTTTGTAAAAATACAGAAAATGTACTTCCCAATTCTGATGATTTGACCTTTATATATCCGCCCTGCTTTGAAATAATTTCTCTGCTTAAGTAAAGTCCTATACCTATTCCCTCTTCCTCTAAAACATTTCTACCTCTATAGAATCTACCAAAGATTTTTGGAATTTCATCTTCAGATATACCTATGCCTTGATCCGTGATATCTATCCTTGTAAATATCTCGTATTTTTCAATCGATATGGATATCGTAGTATTTTCTTTGGAGTATTTAATCGCATTTTCGATTATGTTGAATATCGCCTCTGATGTCCATTTTTTATCGTAGTCTAGTATTATTTTTTGCTTTGGTTCAAAATCTATCGTTATATTTTTAGACTGCGCCTTTTTGTATAGCTGAGAAATCGCCGATACTACGGCATCGTTTATGTCGGCAGTTTTTTTGTGTAAATTTATAACTGAGCTCTCTAGTCTAGACATTTTTATCATGCTCTCCACTAAAAAACATAATTTATCTAAAGATAAAAGTACAATTTGATTAAACTCCTGTCTTTCCTCCTCTGATAAATCCTCATCTTGCAGAAATTCGCTGTACATCTTCATATTTGTTAGCGGTGTTTTCAGCTGGTGCGCGATATCCGATATTAGAGATTTTATTTCATTTTTTTCTGTTTCAATTTTTTTATTTTGCGATTTTAATATGTTTATTAATTTCAATGTTTGATGCTGAAGCTTTGAAAATATAGAATCATCTATCATGCTAAAAACTTCTTCTTCTCTCATATCAGAAATACTCGCTAGCATATCTGATAATTTGACAAGTATACCATTTGTGTATTTTTTAAAAAATAATTTCTGCAAATAAAATATAATAAAAATCGCCAGCGTAAAAGCTATAGTTATAATAGAAATATTTATGTCGTAATCCTTTGTCCACAGAAAAATACATATATTAAACGATAAGCAAGCTATAAAAACCACAAAATTGAGTATCAAATTTATTATATTTAATCTCTTCATCATAAGCTACTCTCCCAATATATAACCTATTCCAAACAATGTAACTATGTATTCTGGATTTTTAGGGTCATCCTCGATTTTTTTGCGGAGTCTTCTGACATTCACAGATAAAGTATTGTCATCTACATAATTTCCATTGTAATCCCATAATTTATCCAGCAAAACCTCCTTAGTCATAGCTATTCCCTTATTTTTGCAAAGTAGCTTCAAAAGCCTATACTCTGTCACACTCAACTTTATTTCTTCATTTCTCTTATATACCTTTTTACTGTCAAAATCTATCTTCAAATCCTTATATACAAATAATTTCTTCGCCTTTATATCGCTTCTTTTTAAAATTGCATTTATTTTAAATTTAAGCACCTCTATTGAAAAAGGCTTTGATATATAGTCGTCACAGCCACTTTCAAATCCCCTTATCATATCCTCCTCTGTATCATTTGCAGTGAAAAATACTATTGGAAAATCTATTTGATTTTTTATCTCGCTACATAAATCCAGCCCGCTTCCATCTGGCAGACCTATATCTAAAAGCAGAAAATCTATATGATTCTCAGCTATAACATTTTTCGCCTCCTGCTTAGTATATACACTTATAGTATTATATCCTTCTTTTTTGAGTGCAAATGACACACCTCTATTTAAAAGCTTGTCATCCTCGACAATTAAAATATTTTTCATTGCTTCCTCCTAAATACAATAAATCACGGACAATAAATTATATATTATCCGTGATATAAATATTATTTACTTAAATTCTATCATTTTATCGTAAATATCGCTATTGCTCTATTCTTCTAAGTCTCTCTGTCACGCTTGATTTAGAGCTTTGTTTATACACAACTCTAGGAGTTATAGTACAAACCAACAGTATAAGCACTATCAATAAACTCAACGAGCTTGCTGGAAATACAAATTCTGCGTAATCGACCATATTTTTAATAAATTTTGAAATTATATACACAACACCCATACCTATAGTCATTATCATAAATATCGTGATACCTGCATAGTACAAGCCTTCAAAAGTCAGCATCTTCTTAATTTGCTTTTTAGTCATTCCTATGCTCTCAATTACGGCTAGCTCTGTTAATCTCGTATTTACATTTGTGACCATTACATTTATAAAGTTAAGCATACCTATAAATATCAAAATTATAGAAATCCCGCCAACTATTATGTTCATCATTATCATGCTTTGTTCAAAGTTTTCGACTGCATCTGATCTTGCTTCTAAATTTACGTTTTTACTTTCTTCAGCCATAAGCTTTAGCTGATTTTTTACTGATGGTTCGTATTTTGAGTCTACATCTACTTTTACGATATTATTTAGTATATCACAGTCAATTTTATCTATTACAGACTCACTTATATAAAATATCGGTATACCTATTTCGTTTTCTTTACCAAAGTTAAGCACATCATTTTCATCTTCAACTATATTTACTCCCAAATCAACAGACTTAGTTCTATCAGAATTTCTAAGTGTAATTTGTTGATTAGAGAAATCTAATTCTTCATAATTAGGATAATAAAACGTACTTGTAAGTGCTATTTTTCCTTGCTTAAATGCCTCTACATCTATTTTATCGTCATTTAATTTTTCAAATTTGTCTATAGTTTCATCGTCTACAAATGATACCCATGTAGTAAGCTTACTTGGATCCTTCTTTATTTTTTGTAGATAATCGTCTAAAGTATTTTCATCTGTAGCATATCTCTCATATCCAACCTTTAAAGCAGGCATAAGAACGTCTTCATTCATATCCATTTGTAAATTTGAGACCTTATTTACTTTTACTGAGGTTACACCTTTAATTGCTTTTATAGCTTCTATATCCTCATCGCTTAATTCAGAAATATTATCTCCATAATTTGTAAGCTCAAAATCATTTGGATAATATTTTTGTTGATAATTATCGACACTTAAGCTATTCATAAAAGTATTTACGCTTAAAAAAGTCAGTATACCCATAAATAATGATAAAAATACTAAAATTGCTCGTTTTTTATCTCTAAAAACATTATACCAAGCCATCTTGTATAGCTTTCCACCATTAGTTGATTTTCTATTTTTCTTTTGTTTTTTAGGCTTACCTCCTGTATAATTTAATGCTTCTATAGGTGAAACTTTGCTGGCTATTTTAGCTGGCTTTCTACAGCTTATTAAAACTGTAAATAGCGAAAACAATATAGTTCCTCCAAATACTAATGGTGTAAAATGCACATTATTAGGCATCAAATCTGCGTAATAGGTACCTGAGCAAAACGATTCTATTGCATAAGGTACAACTAAAAACGAAACAGCCAGCGAAATAACTATTCCTATTGGTATCCCTACTATAGATAATCTAAGTCCTTGACCTCTGACTATCTTTTTAATTTGCTTAGGTGAAGCTCCTATAGTTTTTAGCATTCCGTAAAATTGAATATCCTTTGTCACTGCTATATACAAAATATTGTAGATCAATAGATAACCACTAAGCACCATGAATGCTCCAATAAGTCCAACTACTATAATAGCTGACATCTCTATTTCCTTAGAATCTTCTTCTACATCATAGTTAAATTCAAATTCTTGATTGTTTTTCAAATCCACGTTTTCCTCTAAAAGATTTGTTGAGCCGTATTTTTCGCTCTTTTTAAAGGTCATTGATAATATTCCATTTTCTTCTAGAGATAAATTGTGCTTTGTAGTAAAATCCTCTGATACATATATTACACTGGCCCCACTTTCCATGAAGGCAAGTGATTCTGTGTAATTTTTAAATTGTCCACTTATAATAAATTCTTTTTCTTCAGTTTTTCCGTTTACGTCATATGTTAATTTTACCTTATCTCCTATTTGTGCATCTTCTATGTCTAGTAGCTTTTTAGACATCTCTGATACCATAATTTCATTTTCGCCTTCAGGATAATCTCCCTTTATTTCTCCCATAGCTGGAGATATTTGTTTATCCCAATTTTCTCTATCTATATATTGAAGAGCTATGTTTCTTCCTTTTTTAGATAGCTCATCTGAATGCAGATTTCCAACTGAAATTTCTTCACCTATTGCATCAGATATATTTAGGTCTTTGATCTGTTTTATCTGCTCATCAGT
>NZ_JBJDXL010000529.1:0-2196 GCF_051866655.1 Intestinibacter sp. | reverse complement strand
AATAGGACAATTAGTGCCAGCTCACGATCTTGAAAAATGTAAAGGATGTAAAAAATGTAAAATAGAACAAGCATGTCCAATGCACGCATGCAAAGTTGTAGATAAGAAAATCACTAGAGATGAAAGCATATGCAACCACTGCGGTCGTTGTGTAGGAAAATGTCCATTCGATGTAGTTGATGGAAAAGTTAGAGGCTTCAAAATCTACGTTGGCGGTAGATGGGGTAAAAAAATATCTATAGGTAAACCTCTAAATAAAGTATTTACAGACTTAGAAGAAGCTTTAAATGTTATAGAAAAAACTATCCTATTATTCAAGGATCAAGGAATAAAAGGTGAACGTTTTGAAGAAACTATAAATCGTCTAGGATTTGAAAATGTTGAAAAACAATTATTATCTGATGATTTATTAAATAGAAAAGAAGAAATAATAAACAAAGAATTATTGACTAAATAGTATTTGAAATATAAAACCTCTAAATGTAAATATAATAATTGGTTACATCTAGAGGTTTTATAATATATTTAAGCTTCGACACAGTAATTGCTATGTATTACTTTGTTTTAAAAATATTTATCAGGTATCCATGAAATTACGTATTCGTAATCAGTCTTTATACCAGGATTTACTATTTTAAATCTACCTTTAACTCTTTGTTCTTCCAAAACGCTATCGAAGTGACAAAGGGCGATACCCATGTCGATTTTGTTCATATCCCTTGATCCAGTTGTGAAGAAGTGAATTCCTTCATCGTTGTACACAACTCTCCAAGGTTGGCAATTTCTAGAAGATGGTGCAAGTCTGACTGCTTCTAGAGCATCACCGTAGATTCCTGCTTGTTTTTTAGCCATAGGAGTATAAAAATCATTTCGGCTAAATAATTTACTAAAAGGTTCTCTCTTGTTATGATTGCTTCCAATTAAAAATCCTATAGGGCTTCTTCTCAAACCAGGATAACCAATAGGAGAAACTACAGGCAAAATATATCCATCCTTAAGATTAATAGCCTTTGCAAATTTGCTTTTATTAAAAGTTCCTCCAAGCCAAACTGTACCAAGGTCTAGAGATGTACAGTATAAGATGACTTTTTCAAACGTATATCCTAAAGCCTCAAGAGCAAAAGGTTTATCCTCGCAAGAAGCTACTAAAAAGTAGTTAGGATTTTTGATCACACCGTAAGTGCCAAGTTTTTCTTTATGATAATTATTTGGTTTTAAAATTTGGATACAAACTTTTCTGTTAAATGGGTTTGTAACATCATCAATATAATTTTGAATTTTGTCTAAAACAGATGTATCTATAGGTTCGTTGCTATAGGTTCTGATTGATTGCCTAGATTTTATAAGTTGAAAAATTGATTGATTCATACTATGTCCTCCCCTTTAAGTTCTATAATTAAATTATAGCATGAAAAAACAATTATTGAATAGAATACAACAGCATAAAATATCTAAATAGATTCGTTGCGCAATACAAATTAAAAATATAAAATATAGTATAAGGTAAATTTTATTGGGGAGGGAAAAATCATGTATAATATTTATCAAAAAATACTAGAAGCTATCACAGCGATATTAGTTTTATGTGAAATCGTATATGTATCTATTAGATATTCAAAAATATCAGATAAAATACCTACACACTTTGATTTTGCTGGAAACCCAGATGCTTGGGGCAGTAAATCGACAGTTTTTGTACTTTTAGGAGTCACTATACTTTTATATGTAATACTGACTGTCTGCATGTTTTTTCCACAAACATGGAATATACCAGTTAAAGTCACAGATGAAAACAGAGCGAGAATTTTCAGCTATGTCATAAACATGCTTTTACTAATTAAACTACTGATAGTAGGGTGTTTTTTCTATATGACAGTTTGCTCGATGGAGGGGATTCCTCTAGGAATTTGGTTCACAGTTTTTATGCTCGTGAGTGTTTTAGGAGTGACTTTTTATTATATGGCAAAAACGGTAATAAATAGATAAAACTAAGGAGATTAAATATGAAAAATTACGACGCTTATATTTTTGATTTTGATTATACACTAGCAGATGCGACAAATCCAATTGTCGAGAGCTTTCACTACGCATTTGACAAATTAAATTTAAAAAGGGCTTCATACGACGATATCGTAAACACTGTAGGAATTCCTCTAGGAGAAGCATACACACTTTTGACAGGGGACAAAAGTGAGG
>NZ_JBJDXL010000528.1:0-2219 GCF_051866655.1 Intestinibacter sp. | reverse complement strand
AAAAGTTTTACGATTAATATCGTAAACTATAACATAAAAACTTTTCATAATTTATTTTCTGTTTATCTTGAAAGAATTAGTTCCTTTGAGTCGGCAATATATGTCAGCGTTAGAGGCATAAGCTCCAGATACCTTCTTTAATTCCTCTAGGTATTTTAAAGCTTTTTCTTTTGCTTGCTTCTTGCTGGATGAATCAAATTCGTAGTCTATTGTTCCAGGTAATCGAGAAATAGTAATATAGACAGGATGGGAGGGGGGATTCTAATATGGGATGCCCAATAATCCATACGTTCTCTTGTATCTTTCCATTTACATATTCTCGTCCATCTAACTGCTTTCCGCTATAAGGAATTTTACTAGAAAGATCTTCTCCATCGTCGATCCAGTAGAGAGTAGAATTTGTTTTACTCAATATACTTTCTGGAATATTACTGTATTCTGCATAGATTTTGTTATCAAGTATATACATAAAGATTTATAGTTTTCTATCATAATTATCATACTTGTCTATTGTTCTAGAGTCTTCTCATCCATCTACTCATATAGTGAAAATTTGATACCTGTCATTCCAAGTTCCAATTATTGTGTAATACATAGTAAGCCTCTTCTTTCAAATTCCTTCATTAAAGGTTCAGCTAATTCCTTAGCTTGTGGATGAGGGGCTCCAGTAGTTCCCAACGCCCTTAGCTCGAAGAAATGCTCCCAATCAGAAACAAAACCAGTCATTACCAATTCTGTTTTCAATGAATTAGGTAATACTGCTCTTGCTTGCTGTGGTTTCATACCATTATTGATGCTGCTAACATATGCTTTCTCAGAATACATCATAGCATATAGCCAGTTAGTCTCTGCATCAGCTATATCGAGTCCAATATTCCAATTAGAGGTATTAAAATTAGAATAATCCTCATCCATATATTTATTAAACCAATTTGGGATAATAAAAGTGAGTTCATTACCAAACTTATTCTTACTGTAGTTACAATAACGGGTACTTTCTTGAGCAAAACTGAATACTCTGTGTCTTACAAATTCATGGGAAACTCCTCTATCACAGATAAACCTTACAGTAATTCTTTTCTCATGGAACTCTGTAGGTTCACAAAGGTACTTCAAGTCGACGAGCCAGTTATTTTCTACTAAAACTCTATAGTTTGTAGTAATGCAATAATGGATTCCATCTTCATGTAGAGATACTTTAGAGTATTTATCATTAACATACTTATTTGCTATATCTAATAATCTTCCAGAGCAATCTATTGATAAATATACAGTACCATGTTCCAACATAGCACCATGACCTGACTTAATCATTCTATCTACAAATGCTTTAGCTGAATCCTCTGTTATTTTATCTTCAGAACGGTAGCAAGTTCTTCCTGCTGACTCTATAATTTTATAAATACCATCTATACCTGGCTTCTGCTCTAAAATTTCGAAATTAGGTTTAATTAGATTCATTTAACACTTGAGATTTATATTTTCCAAAGTATTTAATCTCTGCTTCTAGTCGAGCTTTTATGGCATCTTCTCTTTCAGTGTAACTACCAAGATTTATTTTCTGTTTATTAACCTGAATTTCCGCATACCATTTATTTCTATCGGCTCTATACCTAACACCTAATATTCCAGAGGTATTGTTACTGGGAAGTTTTACTCTATTCTTAAGATTATCGGCGTTGCAACAAATTCTTAGATTAGACTTTCTATTATCCAATTTATTACCATTAATATGGTCAACGAATAACTCGGATTCTTCCATAACAACTCTATGTAAATATTCTTGATTTGAATTTTTCACATAGTTGTTTTTATCTTTACACCACTTAAAGCCTTTAACCTTACTAATATCTTCAATATCAATTAAAGCCTCTGCTATAGGTTCTGATTTATTATTATATAGTATAATAGCAGCATAACCTTCTTTTATTATAATCTCATTAGGGTCTAATTTAGTTCTCTCTAGGATTTTACCATGTCTTTTGTATTGGCAATAATGTTTTCCACATAGTGGTCCTATAGGACTATTACATACTTTGGTGATGCTCCCACATATACTACATTCCTTTATTTCCTTCATATAAATACAAGCTTTTTTATACAAATTTATAAAGTAGAGGGAAATCTTCCAAATAAATTAGAAGATTATTAACATACGTTAATAGTTCTTCCAACTAGTTCTATTTGCTTATAAACTCCATCTATTCCGGAAGATTGCT
>NZ_JBJDXL010000527.1:0-2226 GCF_051866655.1 Intestinibacter sp. | reverse complement strand
AGAAGCAGTTGGAAAAATATCTCTATACACAGAAGCTGTAAAAGACGGAGTCAAATTATACATAGAAGACAATGGAATAGGAATTGAAAAAAGCGAGATAAACAGGATATTCGACAAAGGCTTTACTGGCACAAACGGTAGACAAAACAACAAATCGACGGGAATAGGTCTTTACTTATGCAAAAAGCTCTGCACGAAGCTAGGTATAGAAATATACGCAGAATCTGAAATAAACAAATATACAAGGATAATTTTATTATTTCCAAAAGATGATTATCTTTCAAAACTGTAAGCTTAATTAAAATTAAGTCTATACAAAATGAATTTGGAAAATACTATTATATAGTCATAAGGTTTTGGAGGAGAGATGATTATGAAGGAATTAATAAAAATCTGTGATATAGAAAAATACTATGGAAAAAGGGGCAATATTAAAAAAGTCTTAAAAAGAATAAGCTTTTCTATAGAAGAAGGAGAATTTACCGGTGTTATGGGAGCTTCAGGCTCTGGCAAGACTACACTGTTAAATGTGATTTCTACAATAGATAAGGTAACTTCTGGACATATATACTACAAAAATACCGACATAACTGAGATGGATGAGGATGAATTATCAGATTTCAGAAAGGAAAACCTGGGATTTGTGTTTCAAGACTTCAACTTACTAGATACTCTTACTATAGAAGAGAATATAATTCTAGCGATGACACTTAGAAACAAAAATAAAAATGAAATCAAAACTAAAGTAGATCAAATTCTAAAAAGGCTAAATATATATGAAATCAAAGATAAATTTCCATATGAAGTATCAGGTGGACAAAAACAAAGATGTGCCTGTGCTAGGGCGATTATAAACGATCCGAAGTTAATACTTGCAGATGAACCTACAGGAGCTTTAGATTCAAAGTCAGCTCAAATGCTGCTTGAGACATTTCAATTAATGAACGAAAAATTAAAGGCTACTATATTGATGGTAACCCACGATGCTATTTCAGCTAGCTACTGCAATAGGATATTGTTTTTAAAAGACGGAGAAATTTTTTATGAATTAGTAAAGGGCGATAAGAGCAGGAGAGATTTTTTAAATGACATTTTAGATGTGTTGGCGTTTACTGGAGGTGACCCTTCAGATGTTCAATAAGCTTGCTTTTAGAAATGTGAAGAAATCTTTAAGTGATTATTTTGTCTATCTAATAACTATGGTCTTGATATCTTCCTTGATGTTTGCATTTAATTCGATGATTTTTTCAAAGGATATATTGGGCATATTCTCTATGGCAGGAGTATTAGGAGCAATGGTAGCCCTTGCGACTGTATTTATAATAATTGTAATAGCTTGGCTTATAAATTATATGATCAAGTTTATGATGCAAAAAAGAAGCAAGGAATTTGGTATATACTCGCTGCTTGGTATGAAGAAAAAGGAAATTGCTTCGTTATTTATAAGAGAAAATCAAATTATAGGTATTTTATCATATTTACTTGGAATCTTGCCTGGGATGTTTTTGCAACAGGTATTTCAAACCGTATTTTTTAGTATCCTAGGCAACAATTACTCTATAAAATTTGAATTTAATATATACGGATTTTTGCTAACTACTTTTCTGTATCTATTTATATACGCTATAGCTCTTTTCAAAAATAAAAGAAAATTGAAGAAGATGACTATAAATCAAATGATGAGTTTCGAAAAAGAAAACGAAACTATAACCGAAAAGAATTCTAAAATTAAAACTGTATTTTTCTTCGTATCTATAATATATATAATAGCATTCGATATAATAATTTTGATGGGAAAATTCGGTATAAAGAGCATCTGGGTTTACTTAGGATTATTAGTAGTATCTATATACTTATTCTACGGTGGAATTTCATCATTTGTGATAAATTACATAAATAAAAGAAAAAACGGCGTTTTCAAAGGTTCAAATTTATTTTTACTGCGTCAATTTTCATCTAAAATAAAGACTATGGAATTTACTATGTCTACCTTGACTATACTTTTTACATTTGCAATACTTGGTTCTTCTATATCTATGATGTTTAATGATTTTTTAGATAAGCGAATGGATTACCAGCTTCCATTTGATGCGATAGTTTTCAGCGATGATGTAAATGATAAATTTGAAAAATACATAGATATAATAAACCAAAATAATAAAATTGACGATAAACTCGTTTACAATATATACGAAAATAAAACAGATGAGGTAAATAATTATCTTC
>NZ_JBJDXL010000526.1:0-2227 GCF_051866655.1 Intestinibacter sp. | reverse complement strand
TTATAGATATAGTCATTTAATTTCCTCTTCAGTGTGGAAAAAAAGTAATCGCTTTCTCAGTTAAGCAAAATTATATCAATATACTGTTTGTTATACAACAAAAAGAGTTATGCTATATGGTTCTAGTATTGTAGAACTTATTAAGAAATTAAAAAACCTATATGAATTATCGCTAATCCATATAGGTTTTCTAATATCATAAATTATGTTCTATTTTATATTTCAATCACTAATTATTTTAATAATTTAGCGTATTCCTTACCAGCTTCTACGCAAGCTTGTAGAGTTTCTTCATCTGGGAAGAATTTTTTCTTAACTGTTTCTACTGGCATCTTGAATCCCATAGCCTTTAAAGCAGCTTCAGCTATTGATACACCTTCACCACTCCATCCGAAAGAACCAAATACACCTGCTATAGTTCCTTTGTTTGCCATTGGGTCTATGCTAGCGAATAAGTCCCACATAGGTTTAACCATTGATCTGTTGATTGTTGGAGAACCTAATACAACAACCTTAGATGCTAGGAATATGTCGTGCATTTCTTGTGGACTTAATTGTTCTAAGTCGTATAAATCTGGTTCAACGCCTTCTGCTTTTGCACCTTCTACTATTTTTTCAGCCATTTGTTTAGTGTTTCCATAAGCTGATAGGTAGAATATGCTCATCTTGTTGTTGTTAGTAGCTGCTACAGCTTCCTTTGACCATTCTACATATCTTTGAACTTGAGCCATTGGTTCTTTTGATAAAATTGGACCATGTGAAGTTAATATTGTATCGAAGTCAAGACCTAATTTAACAACCTTGTCTACTCCCTTTAATACGTCTGCAGCAAATGGTTTAACTATGCAATCGTAGTAAACTTTTGCAGCTTTTAGGTAGTCTTCGTTGTTTACAGCAGCGTCTGCTTCATAAGATCCGTAGTGGCATCCGAAAGCATCGCAAGTTAATAATAATTTGTCTTCTTCTATATAAGTAAACATTGTGTCTGACCAGTGAAGCATTGGAGCAGTCACGAATTTTATATTTCTCTTACCTATGTTTAAAACATCGCCATCTTTTATAGTTTGAACGTTAAATGGTCTGTTTAATTGGTTAGTTAAGAAGTTTTTAGCTGGAGTAGTACAGTAAACTACTGCATTTGGGTTCTTATCTAAAACATAAGCTAAACTACTTGCGTGGTCTGGTTCAGTATGGTGAACTACTATGTAGTCTATATCTTCAATTGGAGTTACCTTTTCTATATTTTCAAAGAATTCATCCTTGAAGTTGTATTTTACAGTGTCAAATAAAACTGTTTTTTCGTCTTTTATTAGGTATGAATTGTAAGTTGTTCCGTATTCAGTTTCCATTATTATATCGAATACTTCTAATGCTTTGTCTTCAACACCTACATAATAGACATCTTTTTTTATTTCAAAAACATTACTCATAAATTTTTTCCTCCTCACTTGGATTAATTTCTCTATATTCTATTATAAACAAAATCGCTGTGAAAATAAATTATAACTTATATTTTATACTTAATCTACTTTTTTAAACGTTTTCAATATTGCATTAAAAAAGGTGTTCAGTTAGTTAGACTTGAAACACCTTTTTTAAATTTACGAATGTGATATTATTTTAATAATTCATCTAATATTTCTTGTATTTCTTCTTCACATCCACCACATCCAGTTGATGCTTCAGTCATTTCTTTTATGTCGTCTACAGTTTTAGCACCATCTTCTACTGCTTTCTTTATAGTTGAGTAGCTAACTTCCATACAATTACATATTTGTCTATCTTCCATTTTTTTACCTCCATGTTATTTATTAACATTTTTTTGTTTGTTTTATATATACCCGCTTTGGATATTCTAAAACACCTTTTCTAATTTTTATTATAGTTTTTTTTACAAATTTTCACAATAAATTGAAGGAAAATTTAATATTATCTCGTTTTTTCACCTATTACAAGCAGCCAACGTTGCCAGAAATAAATTTCTCCATCCTTTAATGAAGGCTTAAATCCTGTTTTAGAGTTTCCATTTATTTCATCCATCATCATATCGGTGATTTCTTTTCTCGTATCCTCTGGTGTTTTTGTAAGCTCAAACCACGCATTTAAAGATACTAATATAGGTGTAGATTCTGCCATAGTTACGTTAAATCCATAGCCTTTGTATAATGCTAAAAACTCGTCCTTGCTGATGTTTTTAACATGAGACATGTCCCTCATTGTCTCTATT
>NZ_JBJDXL010000525.1:0-2227 GCF_051866655.1 Intestinibacter sp. | reverse complement strand
AAGTATTTTGCTCTCAGAAACAGCGTCTTTTCGTCATTTCTCTTTATTATTTTCTTATTGTTGGCAAAGCTTCTAAATATATTAAATTCTATCTTTCCACTATTTATGTACATATCAATATATATCATAATTTTCAACTCCTCATTTTATACTAATATATAATATGAAGCAAAAATAAAAAGATGAACTATTTTAAATTCATCTTTTCGATTATTATCTCAATTTTAAATAAACAATTCCATTTCCTTGAATAGTTCTCGGATAATCCAAGGTTTTAGTGAATTTTATCAGCTGTGCATATAGCTCCTCTGGTGTGAGCTCTCGTTGAAATACATCGTCTGACCAGTTTTTAAGAAGTGCCAAGCTTCCTGTCACATGAGGTGCAGCCATACTTGTTCCACTCAAGCTAGCGTAGGTATTACCTGGATAAGTGGAGATAATATCTACCCCTGGAGCGACACAGTCTATTACTAAATTCGAATTGGAAAAAGCTGCTGGCACAGATTTCTTATCGACTGCACCTACTGATATTACATCTACATATGAGGCTGGATAGGAATATTCAAAATCGTCGTAATTGCCATCGCCCTCATTGCCTGCTGCACAGACTATCGATATTCCATTTTTAACAGCATTATTTACTGCTCTCTCTAATTTTTCGTCGCTTACACCCATTCCAAGAGACATGGATATAATATCGACGTTTAAATTTACAGCGTAATTTATAGCATTTACGACCCAGCTCAATTTACCGGAGCCCGTTTGGTCTATTGCCTTTAATATATAAAGCTCAGCCTCTGGTGCCACTCCTACTATGGAATTATTTTTGCCATATGCTGCGATTATTCCCGCTACATGTGTGCCATGACCTACTCTATCTGTAACTATGTTGGGATTTTTCATATCCTCAGTAGTAAAATTTCTAACTGCCACTATATTATCCCTCAGGCTCACATGATTTACATCGCATCCAGAATCTATAATAGCTACCTTTACACCTTTTCCTCTGTAGGACGCCTTCCACATGTTTTGCGCTGCTATCATATTTACACCATATGGATATATTTTATTTTTAACTCTGAGATTATCTCTATTCATTGTATATGGAATTAGTTTAACCTCTAAATCCTTGACTTCTTTTAAATTTTTTTTCATATATATCCCTCATTATTATAGAAACTCTTTATTTTAATATATTATTTATAAATTTACTTTGTTCCTGTTGACAGGTTTTACTTTTAAAGCTCTCCCCTTTAAAAAAGCAAAAAAAATGGACCAAAGTCCATTTTATTCTACCTCATCTTTAATTGTTAAAAACAGCTTAGCAGTTGCAAGTGTGTCGCTATTTGCTCTATGGGCGTTTTCATTTACTATATTGTAGTACTCGCATGCTGTTGCTAGCTTTTTATTCTTGCCCTTGTATGATTTACATTTTTTTAACATCTCTAATGTGCATATATGATTTGTTATCGGCTCTAAATCAAGCAATTTTAAGTAGTAATTTAAAAATTTAAGGTCGAATTTTGCATTATGTGCGATTATAGTTGTATTTGAAACGTACTTTCTAAACTTAGGAAGTACAGTTTCTATAGTCTGCGCATCCTTTACCATATCGTTATCTATATGTGTTAAAGCTGTTATATTTGAAGGTATTATTCCCTTTGGCTTTACTAGTCTTGAATAATTTTTCCCTATTTTGCCATTTACTATTTCAGTCACACCGATTTCTATTATTTCACATCCGCTGTATGGATCTAATCCTGTTGTTTCTAAGTCTACAACAATATATTTTTCATCTGTATATCTACTCATCTATGTCTCCTTTAGTTTCGTATAATCTATAATTATAACATTTTATCCGTATTATTTTAAAAATAATTTAAGTAATTTCATCTTAAAATCGTCATAAGGCAAATACCTTATAGGCAAATCTATCCAGTTGTACTTCTTAACTATCGATCTTTTATGGGTAAATGTATCGAAGCTTTGTTTTCCATGGTAGGAACCCATTCCACTGTTTCCAACTCCTCCAAACGGCAATCTAGAAGTAGCTAGCTGTATTATAGTGTCGTTTATACATCCACCGCCAAAAGATATATTTTTTAAAATCCTATCTTCTATTTTTTTATTTTTAGTAAATAAGTACAAGGCTAGGGGCTTTTCACCATTTAAAATTATATTTTCTGCTTCTTCTATATTTTCAAAAGTTATTATCGGAAGTATCGGA
>NZ_JBJDXL010000524.1:0-2238 GCF_051866655.1 Intestinibacter sp. | reverse complement strand
GAAAAGGAAAAGCTAGATTTTATACATATGAATAAGACTGCAGCCATGATTGTCGGCTGTATGAGAGCCGGTGCTACTGTAGGTGGGGCTACAGAAGAAGAGCTAGAAAATATAACTAAATACGCTAAAAATATAGGATTGGCTTTTCAAATAGTAGATGATATCTTAGATATAGTTGGAGATGAAAAAGTATTGGGTAAGCCTATAGGCAGTGATATAGAAAATCACAAGTCTACATATCCCGCTTTAATTGGTCTTGACGAATCTAGAAAAGTCGCTAAAAATTTAATAGAAGAAGCTAAAGAAAGTATATCAAAGCTATCAGGAGATTCTGAATTTTTGAAGGATTTAGCTGATTATATAATTTCTAGAGATCATTAATTTATAGGATATTTAGGAGGAACGATAGTGGATATTTTTCAAAATAGAATTTTACTGATTAGTATATTCTCTTGTTTTTTAGCACAGTTTATAAAAATATTTACTGGCAAAGAAAGTAAAATAGATTTTAGAAGAATCGCAATTTCAGGAGGAATGCCAAGTTCCCATAGTTCATTTGTTACAGCTCTTGCCGTGCTTGTAGGATTTGACAAGGGCTTTGCATCTACAGAATTTGCCATGACTGCTGTTTTTGCCATAATTGTAATGTACGATGCCTCTGGAGTTAGAAGGGCTGTAGGTAAACAAGCTGAAATTTTAAATCAAATAGTAGATGATTTTTTCCATGGAAAATTTGATCAACATGAGAGGTTGAAGGAATTAGTTGGACATACTCCAAAAGAGGTGCTAGTTGGGGCAGCATTGGGAATATTAATTGGAGTAATTGCTTCAAATATATAAATTTTGGATAATTTCTTAAATTGAAAAAGTTATGAGAATATGATATAATTCAAGTGTTTAAAATAGAGAAAGAATATACTTTATTTAAAAGAGTATATTCTTTTTTTAGTGATAAATCTGATTAAAATGTTAAAAAAATGAAAAAATAAAAATATAATAAATAATTGAAAGGTAGTTTTATGAAAAAAAGAATAGATGTTTTATTAGTAGAACAAGGATTTTTTGAAAGTAGAGAAAAGGCAAAAAGATCTATAATGGCAGGTCTTGTATTTGTAAACAATCAAAAATGTGATAAAGCTGGTACAGAAGTAAAAATAGATGCTAAAATAGAAGTAAAGGGTAATCCTATACCTTATGTAAGCAGAGGTGGATTGAAGCTAGAAAAAGCTATGAAAAACTTTGATTTAAGCTTAAAAGATAAGGTATGTATGGATATCGGTGCATCTACAGGAGGATTTACAGACTGTATGCTACAAAATGGCGCAAAAAAAGTATTTTCAATAGATGTTGGTTACGGACAGTTAGCTTGGAAATTGAGACAAGACGAAAGAGTTGTCTGCATGGAGAGAACTAATATAAGATATGTAACAATAGAAGATACTAAAGAATTTGCTGATTTTGCATCTATAGATGTATCATTTATATCTCTAAGATTAGTTTTACCAGTTGCCCACAATTTAATTATACCTGGTGGAGAGATTGTAGCACTTATAAAGCCACAATTCGAAGCAGGCAAAGAAAAGGTTGGTAAAAAGGGAGTCGTTAGAGAAAAGTCAACTCATATTGAAGTAATAGAAATGATTTCAAAATTTGCTGTAGAAAATGGATTTTCAATTTTAAATTTAGATTATTCACCTATTAAGGGACCAGAAGGAAATATAGAATATCTTATTCACTTAAAAAATAGCAATGAGGGTTATACATTTAATGAAGAAGACTATAAAAAGCAAATAATTAAGGTTGTGGAAGATTCACATAAGCTGAATCATTAATCAAAAAGAAATTTAGTCGAGAAAGAGGGGGTTTAATATGATCCTTGAAATGTATATGAAAAATTGCGCCTTAATTGAAGAGTGTAGGCTTAATATAAATAACGGTTTAAATATACTTACAGGGGAAACCGGAGCAGGTAAGTCTATAATAATTGAGGCATTAGGTTTATGTTTAGGAGAAAAATACGATAGATCTTTTTTAAGAAAGGGGACAAATAAGGGAGTAGCAGAAATATTAGTTTCATCAAAAAGCTCAAACCTTAGAGAAGTTTTAGAAAAATATGGCATTGATTACGAAGATGACCAAGTTATAATAACAAGAGTTATTTACTCAGACGGTAAAAGCGTGGCTAGAATAAATGGCAGAACTGTAAAGGTTTCAGTACTTAAAGAGATTGCCTGTACA
>NZ_JBJDXL010000523.1:0-2256 GCF_051866655.1 Intestinibacter sp. | reverse complement strand
ATGAAATAAATACTAAGTACTAGATAGCTGAAAATGTACAGACTTAGGCATCCTGTTAGAATATGCTTTTCTTTGGAAATGTAACTAACTAGATTATAGACTATAAGGAATTTGCAGATTTATCTTTGAGATTTACAGCAAGACCTGATAATACGAAAACGTACTCTCCAGTTCCTCATGATTATAATAATGTAACGGAAGGAACTTATTCTGATCCCAGGTTTATTCACAATTATACTGGGTATTAGAACCACGAAATCTATAGATTCGGAATCGTATATTTAATGAGTAACGGAACTCTTTCTCCTGTATTTAACATAAGAGGAATGTTCTTTACTGACTACCAATAGACCTATAACAAATTCAATGTATATAATACTGTAGACGGAGTTAATACTAGAAATTATATAACCTATAATGAGGACACAGGAATTGTGTATAAGTCTGCTGACGGTGATTAGGCTAGTTCTTAGGAAACTTCTGAATCTTTGGAGAATGTATTCGGAGTTGTTAGAATAGAATCTGGGTTAGACTCTGAAATTAACAATGTTATAGGTATAAAGATAGAGATGGATGACAAAGATACTCTATTCTAGGAGCTTAGGAAGTATCAGATAAAAGGGTACTTCTTTGTAAGACAAAAAAGAATACCTCTTCGTCTATGTCAAGCTCTGACTATTGGAGTTGATGGAGAATCTAATACTCCTTTATTATATACAGATTCCTCTACGGAGGTTAATTCAGAATCTAAAGGCAAAGCTGGAGATACCTTCTTTATTGCTGAAAGATTCTTAACCGATTCTAGAACCTTAGTACATACTTTAGAAGATAGACTCTACTGCGTTAAAACTTCTAATGTAAATAAGTATGGAGCTATATGTCCAGAATATGATATTAATAGCTCATATCTTAATACCTTGTTCTGTGGAGATGAGTATGTGGTTGAGTAGATAACTAACAGCAGTCCGCTGCAACAAGACTTAGGAGAAAATAGACATTTATATGTCAATAGCCCAAGATACTTAGACCACAATAATAGGCCTTGCTTAAACACAAGAATAGTAGGAGTAGAGGATAATACTAAATTGGTTGAAGTAGGTAATAAGTTATTCTCTGCTAGAGCAGGAGAAGCTGAGGAAGCATTTAGGTATGAATATATTAACCAAGAACTAAAATCAACTGATGCTAGCAATTTGCTAAGAGGATCCTATGGACCTTATTTAGCATTTGATGGATATAAATACCCAGGGACTTTAGTAAATATCTATATAAAGGATTACTTATCTATGAATAAGTAGGAGCTTTTTAAGATTAGAATAAATGATAAGTCCCCTTATTATGCCATATCGGATAGGTATGATATTACCTAGGTTCCTGAAGAAGATTTCATCCTATATAGGGGAGATACATATATTTGTACCTTTACTCATAGATTTAACAGAAATTTCCAGGATCCTTCAGCACCAATAAACCACAAGATAGTTGATGAGGATTGTTGGAAGGATAACTTTGAAGTTTCTGACGGAGTTGTAAAAACTGAAAACTTTGAGAAAATTAACTTGGGAGATGTAAATGCTGTTAAAATAGGAATGTGGGTTACATTCTAGCTTATATCTTCTAATAACTTAAATATAAGATCTTTAGATGATTCGAATGTTGATGAGGCAGCATTAACTGGACACTCTAGAGGATTTTATCCTTATTATGGAATGTCAGTTGATGGTTCATATAAGACTCCAGAATCTCTATGTCTAAATAATGGATTTAGCAAATCATTATCTGAGAGATATAACTTTGAAGTTCCAGATGTACCTGCTATTAAGAATGACTTTACTAATAGAATATCTTATTCAGATATTCATGTTAACGATGCGTTTAAGAACGGATTTAGAACATTCTAGGGAACTCATTACAGAGATTACCCAAAGACCTATGGTCAAATCACAAAGCTAGTAGAGTTCCGCGGTAATTTAATATGTGTATTTGAGCACGGAGTCGCTCTTATTCCGGTAAATGAGAGAGCTATTGCAGGAGAAGGGGCCGGAGGAAATGTATTTATAAATACTTCTAACGTACTCCCAGAGAATCCCAAAATAATATCAGATACCTTTGGAAGTTAGTGGAAGGATTCAGTAATAAAAACTCCTCTTGGGATATACGGAGTAGATACTATTGGTAAGAAGATATGGAGAACTAATGGAGAAAACTTTGAGTGTATATCAGACTTCAGAGTATAGGAGTTCTTAAATTAGAATA
>NZ_JBJDXL010000522.1:0-10180 GCF_051866655.1 Intestinibacter sp. | reverse complement strand
GGTAGATTAATAAAAGAAGGCGGTGCTGATGTAGTTAAACTTGAAGGTGGAGCTGATGTTTGTGAACAAATAAAGGCAATAGTCAAGGCTACAATACCAGTTTGTGCACATATAGGGTTGACTCCTCAATCAATAAATGCATTTGGTGGATTTAAAGTTCAAGGTAAAAGCATTGAGGCAGCACAAAAATTGATAGACGATGCATTAGCCGTAGAAGAAGCTGGAGCTTTTGCAGTAGTTATAGAAGGAGTTCCTGCTGAAATAGCATCTATTATCACAGAAAAATTATCTATACCTACAATAGGAATAGGTGCAGGAGCTGGTTGTGACGGGCAAGTTCTAATTTACCAAGATATGTTGGCAATGTTTAGCGATTTTACTCCTAAATTTGTAAAAAAATACGCAGAAGTAGGTCAAATTATGTCAAATGCATTTGAAACATTTATAAAAGAGGTCAAAGACGGAACCTTCCCTCAAAAGGAGCATACATATAAAATCGATCCTTCTGTTGTAGATGAATTAAATAAAACTATCAAATAGTATTTTAAATAGAAAAAGTGCATAAGAGAAAATTTTATTTTCTACTTATTGCACTTTTTTCTTAAGATATAAATCAAAAGTTTTCAATTTACATCTTTATTAGGCTAATTATATTTTTTATTTTGGGGTTTATATATATAATTTAACACTAAAATTCAAAGCATCCTTCTATTACTTCACAGCTTAATTTAGCTAATGTTTCTTCACGTAATTCTTCACTAAATGATGGTTGTAATCCACCCTTTTCATATATTTCTTTTAATTTATTTTCTTTATTATTTTGTGCTATTGCCTTTTTAAGGACATCTTCAGCTTCTTTTTGATGAACAAATACTAATCCATCTCTATCTCCAACAACTATATCTCCTGGAAATACTACTTGTCCTCCAACAGCTATTGGAACATTTATTTCTCCTGGACCATGTTTGTAAGGACCTTGAGGCATAACTCCTTTTGCAAATACTGGAAAATTATCAAGTTGTTCACATTCGTCTATATCTCTAATACATCCATCTATTACAAATCCAGCTATTCCTTTATTTCTTGCATACATCATCATTAATTCTCCACAGTAAGAACGTTCCATTCCTCCACAAGCTACAACTAAAACATCACCTGGTTTAGCTAATTCCATAGCTTTATGTAATAATAAATTATCTCCTGATGGTAAATGTAATGTAAAAGCAGTTCCTACTAGGCTTTGCCCATTCATTGATTTTATATTTGAATCTACACAATATATACGATTCATATTATCTCCAATATTAGCTACTGGCAATCCTCTAAACTGATCTATTAATTCTTTATCTGGTCTTTTAATTTCTGTAAAAATTCTACAACCTATATTGCTCATTTATTTACATTCCTTTCTCAATTTTGATTATTTATAAATAATCATCAAATATTTAATTGTACTTATTTGCTTTCCTTTGTTTGTAAATGATGATAATTTAATTTTGCTCTTGCATCTCTTAAAGAGCTTCCTTTATCTATTTCTGCTAATATAAGTTTTTCTGTTTTTTCTATTCCTTCTGCTATTTCTATTACTTTTTCAACACAATTTCTTGGTATTACTACTGCGCCTGTATCATCACCTAATATTATATCTCCAGGACAAACTGGAATATTAGAAACTGATACTTCTTCATTTATTGATGCTATTTCAACACGATCTTTTCCAGTTGACATATAATATCCTTTTGAGAATATTGGATAGTCACATTTTTTAACTGCTGGTAAATCTCTGCAAACACCATCTATAAGAGTTGCTTCTACTCCTATTTTTTTAGCTGTATAAGCCATTATATCTCCCCATACAGTGCAATCTGTTCTTCCGTCATTATCTATTACTATTACATTTCCTGGTTTTACATCATCAAGAAAATCTCCAACAGTTCCTTTAACTTGTCCACATGGTTTATATTTTATAGTAAAAGCTTCTCCACATATTACATGACCTGGTATTACAGGTTTTACACCATATAGTGCACAAGGTATTCCTAATTTATCCATTGCATCTGATACACAAGTTGTATCTAATTTTTTTAATCTTTCTATATATTCTTTCATCTCTATTAGACCCCCAATTTTTATTAATTATTTTAACATATTTTCATAACCATATTTTTGATCGACATCTACTCCAGATGCTCCACTTAGTATTTCTGCTACCATTTTTTCTTCTTTTTCGAAAAGCTCTTCTGCTTTTACTAATACTTCTTCTATTTTTGCTGATGGCACTATTACTATACCACTTCTATCTCCCATTACTATATCTCCAGGGCTTACTTGTACTCCAGCAAATTGAATCATTTTATTAGTACTTTCTTCCATAGCTCTACCTCTAGCTGTAGCTACTACAGAACCTCTAGCATATACTGGGAAATTAGCTGCAACACAATCATCTATGTCTCTAGCTGCACCATCAATTGCAACTCCATTTACTCCTTTTACTTTTGCTGTATTTGCCATAATACCGCCCCAGCAAGATATGTCTAATCTACCGCCATTATCTATTACTATTACATCTCCTTCTTCAGCTACATTAACTGCTGTTACACACATATGTACTTTATTTTTTACTTCTCCTGCTGGTGCTACTTTAACAGTTACAGCAGGCCCTAATATCTTACATAAAGAAGGTATTAATGATGTTACTCCATAAGTAGATCCTTTTAATCCTAATGCATCTAATGCATCTGATACATTAGTAGTCGAAAGTTTTTCAAATCTAGCTCTATATTTTTTATTAAATTCTGACATTTTTTTAATCCCCTTTCATATTTCATATTATATATATAAGCTTATTTCTATTAAGCTGTTTCTCTATTTTGACTAGATATTTTTGCTTTTCCAAATTCAAATTTCTTTTCTGAGACACATATAGCACAAGCTGCTACTATATCTCCTGTAATATTCATTACTGTACGTATCATAGTTCCTATTTGATCTATTCCTGCAATTAATCCAACACCTGCTTGTGGAAGTCCAACTTGAGAGAATACTGCACTTACTAAAGGAGTTGCTCCTGGTATTCCAGCCATTCCCATTGCCATAAGTACACTACTCATAACGATTATAACTTGTGTATAAATACTTAACTCAATTCCATAAGCATTAGCTACAAAGTTTGCAGCAAGTCCTATATGCATTGCTAACCCTGCCATGTTCATAGTATTTCCCATTATAACTATCATATCTGATATATCTTCACTACATCCTAATTTTTTACTTGCTTCCATATTTAAACTAAGAGCCGCCATACTAGCACCAGTACTTACTGCTACAAGCATTGATGGTGAACATAACTTAAAGAAAGAAGTTACTGGAATTTTACAATAGAACACCATTATTGGAGCATATAAAAGTAAAAAGACTGAAAGCATTACACAAATTTGAAGTACTATTATTCCTAAAAGGGATATTACTATACTTAATCCAGAAGTAGCTACAGTATTTGCCATTAATGCACATACACCTATAGGAGCATACTCCATAACTACCATAAGCATGTTACACATAACATCTGAAAACTTAGATAAACCTTCTCTTACACTTTGTCCTTCTTCTCCTGATTTTACAATAGCGATTGCCAAGATAGCACTAAATACTATACATTGAATCATGTTATTTTCTGACATTGCTTGAACTATATTAGATGGTACAAATCCTTCTATCATAGTCATGACATTTAAATCTGCCGCTGTTGTAGATAAAACTTCATCTGTAACAAGATTCATACCTTCTCCTAATCCAACAACATTAACTGCAACTATACCTATTGTAGTAGTCAATGCCATTGATACTAAAAAGAATATAACTGCTTTTACACATATTCTTCCTAAAAGCGCGTAATTGTCACCTAATCCTGTTAGTCCTGTAACTAATGATGATATAATAAGTGGAATAACTAACATCTTTAATGCACTTATAAAAATATTTCCAAGTGGAGCTATATAATTTGCTGAAAATTCTTCAAGATGCATACTTTGGAATATTGCTCCTAAAATTATACCTAATACCATACCTATTAACATTTTTGTTGATAGTTTCATTTTTTTACTTTTAGTTTCTCCCATATTCATATCTCCTTAATTTTTTTAATAGTATTTTCAACCGGCTGTTGATATAATAATACCATAATTCGCTTTTTTATAAATTCGAAAAACAAATATTAAATTTTCGAAAAATTCGAAAGTATATGTAATCTACGCCACCTATTAATTTACGTACGAATTTATCAATAATATAATATATAAAAGTTATAAAATCTATGAAAGAGAGGTTCTAATATGAATATACAACAATTAATTACATTCTTAACTTACTCAGAAGAAAAGTCTTATACTAAAGTTGCCTTAAAACTAAATTATGCAGTTTCCACCGTAGCCGATCATATTTACAATCTCGAAAAAGAATTTGGTGTAAAATTAATATCTAAAAAAGGTAAAAAAGGGGAACTCACTGAAAGCGGTGAAATACTACTTCCATATATACACTCTATTTTAAGAGAATATGAAGAAGCAATTGACGCTGTAGAGTTTTCAAAGGGAATACAAGGAGATATTAAAATTGCATCAATTGAATCTATCGCTTTATACCACCTGCAAGAGATTTTATATAAATTTATGAAGAAATATCCAAATGTAAATATGTCTGTATCTATTCAAGATCCAGCTAACTTCCAAAAGCTTTTATTAAGAGAGGATATTGATGTAGCTATTAAATATGATCTTGAAGATTCTATATCAGATATGTTCGATACAACAATATTATTTAATACTCCTGTAGTACTATTTTGTAACTCAAAGCATAATTTAGCAAAAAAGGAGTCAATATCTAAAAAAGATCTTAAAATGCAACATTTTATAATGACACAAAAGGATTCTCCTTATACAAAATTATTAAAACATATATTAGAAGATGATGATTATCATATACCTATGTATATAGATAGCGGAGTTTTAATAAAAAAAATAGTTGAAAATGAAAATGTTCTTTCATTGTTACCTGAAGCTATGATTAAAGATGATATTGAAAAAAATATACTTCATAAATTAAATATGAAAGAATTAGATTTTTCTGTAACTGCTCATGCTATGACTTTAAAAAAGGATTGGCAAAGACCAGTTGTCAAAGAGTTTTTAAAATTTATAAAAAATGAATTTGATATACTACATAAAACTAAATAAACTTTTTTATTCTAAAAAAACTCTAAAAATCTTTTATAATACTAAAATTAAGTCAATTAGTTTTAAAAATATAAATTTCTTTTTCATAAATACTTCATTTTCGTAATTTTTATATAAATTCGGATTTACACAAAAATTATTACGGTATTATGAAAATCACTGAACGTCCATTTAATATACAATTATCTCAATTAATAAATTAAATTTGAAATGAAAGGAAATGAAGTATTATGAGAGATTTCGAAACAAAAATATTAAAACAAAGTAAAGGTTCACCTACTGTAAAATTACTATCAAAGGGAATAGAAATGCAACGTCAAGGTATAGATGTATTGCTATTTGCAGGAGGTGAACCAGATTTTGACACTCCAAACAAAGTCAAAGAAGCCACTATAGAAGCACTTAATAATAATTTTACCCATTACGCAAGTAGTTCTGGTGTTATGGAATTAAAAGAAAGAATAGCTAAGAAATTAAAAGAAGAAAATAATATAGATGTAGATCCTAAAAGTGAAATTGTAATAACTCCTGGTGCAAAATTATCACTATATCAATCAATTTTAGCATTTATAGAAGCAGGTGATGAAGTTCTTATACTAGAACCTTGCTATGTTTCTTATAATGAAATAGTTAGATTAGCAGGCGGAACTCCTATATCTGTACAATTAAACCTAGAAGATTCTTTTGTAATTACAAAAGAAGAATTAGAAAAATATGCAACTCCTGCAACAAAAATGTTAATTGTAGGAAATCCATGCAATCCTACTGGACATGTTCTTTCTAAAGATGAAGTAAATGCAATAGCTGAATTTGCAATAGAACACGATATTCTTGTAATTTCAGATGAAATTTACGAACGTATAACATATGATAATATAAAACACTACAGTATAGCATCTTTAGAAAATATGAAAGAACGTACATTAACTATAAATGGACTTTCTAAAAGCTGTGCAATGACTGGTTGGAGATTAGGATATGTTGCTGCTGATAAAAATTTAATAAATCCTATAATGAAATTACAAGCAAGCACAGTTAATTGCGTAAATACATTTACTCAAATGGGTGCTATAAAAGCGTTCGATTGCCAAGATGAAATAAAGGCTATGGTCGATGAATATACTAAGAGAAGGGATTATTTTGTAGAGGAATTAAATAAAATTCCATGTATAAATTGCCCTACTCCTGAAGGAGCATTTTATATTTTCTGTAAGATCGATTATAAAAATATGGATTCATTTGAACTTGCAGACTTTATCTTAAAAGAAGCAAATATTTTAGTGTCACCAGGAGATGTATTTGGTAAAGGCGGAGAAAAATGTATTCGTTTTTCATATGCAACTTCAATGGAAAATATAAAAATGGCAGTTGAAAGATTAAATAAAATTTTTATTTAATTGTATTTATGTACGTTATAACATATTTTTTCCAAAATAAATTTTCCTATTAAAACTATAATTTTAATTGAAATTAGTAAAGAATTTTCAAAAAATACTAAATTTTCACCGTATGTTATAACGTACTTTTTCCACTAAAATAACTAAAAAAATATTTTTTTTTATTAAAAAAAATATTTCTAAACGTTTTCCTATATAATTTTATTTTTTCTATTGACACTTCTATTATCATTGATTAAGATTAGATTATAAATACTTTTTAATATTACATACATAAGTGCGTTATATTAAACTATTTTAAGATATAAAATTCATTAAATATTAAAGGGGATGATTAAGTGAGTAATTTAACAGAAATCAGATGGCATGGCCGTGGTGGTCAAGGTGCTAAAACTGCATCTCTACTTTTAGCAGATGTTGCTTTTAACACAGGAAAATTCGTTCAAGGTTTCCCAGAATATGGACCAGAAAGAATGGGTGCTCCAATAACTGCTTACAACAGAATAAGCGATACACAAATAAGAGTTCACTCTAACATCTACAATCCTGACTTTGTAGTTGTTGTAGATGAAACTTTATTAGAATCAGTTGATGTTACAAAAGGATTAAAGGAAGATGGAGCTATAGTAGTTAATACAGCAAAATCTAAGGAAGAAATAATCCCTCAACTTAAAGGATACAAAGGAAAAGTTTATACTATAGATGCAAGAAAAGTATCAATCGCTGCTTTAGGAAAATATTTCCCTAACACTCCAATGCTTGCTGCAATAGTAAAAGTAAGTAATGTTATGCCAATAGATACATTCTTAGCTGAAATGAAAGAATCTTTCAGTCATAAATTTAAATCTAAACCAGAAGTTATAGAAGGTAACTTAAAGGCTTTAGAAATGGCTTTAGAGGAGGTAAAATAGATGAAAGTTAGTGAAAAATACAATGAAAGTGTATCTTGGAAAGATATATCAATAGGTGGAAATATTCAAGGTGGTGGAACTTCTAAAGAATTCAACACTGGTGAATGGAGAGTTAATACTCCTAAATTTATAGCAGAAAAATGTAAACAATGTTTATTATGCGTTCCAGTATGTCCAGATAGTTCTATACCAGTTGTAGATAAAGAAAGATTAGATTTTGATTTTGAACATTGTAAAGGTTGCGGAATATGTGCAGCAGTTTGTCCATGTGATGCAATAGAAATGATAAAGGGGGAATAATAAATGGCAATAAGAGAAAGATTATCAGGAAATGAAGCAATAGCAACTGCTATGAGACAAATAAACCCAGACGTTATGCCAGCTTTCCCAATAACACCATCAACAGAAATACCACAATATTTCTCAAGCTATGTTGCTAATGGGCAAGTTGACACAGTTTTCGTACCAGTTGAAAGTGAACACAGTGCAATGAGTGCTTGTATAGGATCAGAAGCTGCTGGTGCTAGAACAATAACAGCTACTTCTTCTGCAGGTTTTGCGTACATGCTAGAAATGTTACCAATAGCTGCATCTTACAGAGTACCAGTTACTTTAGCATTAGTTAACAGAGCTTTAACTGGACCAATAAACATAAACTGCGACCACTCTGATGGTATGAGTGCTAGAGACTGTGGATGGATAATGGTATTTGCTGAAAACAACCAAGAAGCATATGATAACTACATCCAAGCATTCAGAATAGCTGAACATAAAGACGTTAGACTTCCAATAATGGTTTGTCAAGATGGATTTATAACTTCTCATGCTGTTGAAAACATAGAATTATTAGAAGATGAAAAAGTAAAAGCATTCGTAGGTGAATATGAACCAGAAGAATACTTATTAAACGCAGGTACTCCTCTTGCTGTAGGACCTTATGGAACTCCAGCTTACTACATGGAAGCAAAAAGATCTCAAGCTCAAGCTATGATAAACGCTAAAGATGTAGCTTTAGAAGTAGCTAAAGAATTTGCTGAAGTATCAGGAAGAAGCTATGGATTATTTGAAGAATACAAATTAGACGATGCTGATTTTGCATTAGTAGTTATAGGTTCAAGTGCTGGTACTGCTAAGGATGCTGTAGACAAGCTAAGAGAACAAGGAATAAAAGCAGGAATATTAAAAATAAGATTATATAGACCTTTCCCAGCTGCTGAAATAGCTGCTGCATTAAAAAATGTAAAAGTATTAGCTGTAATGGATAGAGCTGAAGGTATGTCTTCTCAAGGTGGACCTTTAGGTTATGACATAAAAGCTGCTTTATACGATGCAGGTGCTAGTGTTAAAGTTATAAACTACATCTATGGTTTAGGTGGTAGAGACGTTACTGTTGAAAGCTTAACAGAAGTTTTCAATGATTTACAAGAAGTAGACAAAACTGGTAATATAGGCGATACTTATCGTTACTTATCAGTAAGAGACTAAGGGGAGGATAATAAAGATGACATATAATTTCAAAGAAACAATGAATAAAAAAGAACGTTTAGCTCCAGGTCACAGAATGTGCGCTGGATGCGGTGGTACTATAGCTGTTAGAAACGTTTTAAGAGGACTTCATGAAGAAGATCAAGCTGTAATATGTAATGCTACTTGCTGTCTAGAAGTTTCTACTTTCATGTATCCATATACTGCATGGGAGGATTCTTTCATTCATACTGCATTTGCTTGTGCAGGTGCTACTTTAAGTGGTGTTGAATCAGCTTATAAAGTATTAAAGAAAAAAGGTAAAGTAGATGAAAACTACAAATTCATAGCATTCGGTGGTGACGGTGGTACTTACGATATAGGTTTCCAATCATTATCAGGAGCTATGGAAAGAAATCACGATTTAGTATATGTTTGCTACGATAACGGTGCTTACATGAACACAGGTATCCAACGTTCATCAGCTACTCCTATGTTCGCTGATACTACAACTACTCCAGTTGGATCTCACTCAAATGGTAAACCACAAAATAGAAAGGATTTAGCTTCTATAATAGCTGATCACGATGTTCCATATGTAGCTCAAACTACATTTATAAAGAACTTCAAGGATTTACATACTAAAGCAGAAAAAGCTATCTACACTCCAGGAGCTGCTTTCTTAAACGTAATGGCTCCATGTCCAAGAGGTTGGAGATATCCAGCAGAAAAAATAATGGACGTTTGTAAGGCTGCTGTTGAAACTTGCTACTGGCCATTATTTGAAGTTGTAGAAGGTGAATGGATACTTAACTACGAACCTAAGAAAAAACTTCCAGTAGAAGAATTCTTAGCTATGCAAGGTAGATTTAAACATTTATTCAAACCAGAAAATGAATACTTAATAGAAGAATTCCAAAAAGAAGTAGACAGAAGATGGGAAGCTCTACTTAAACGTTGTAAATAAATTAGACAGTTTTCATATTAATATAAGATAAGGATGAGGTTTTTATTTGCTCATCCTTATTTTTTGTTGAAATGATGCCTTATGAAACAACATATGATGTTTTAAAATTATATAAATTCCTATGCTCTTGTGGTGTTTTAGGTGAATGGAACCATACTGAAAATGAATATGCTATTGTGGATACCTTATTTGATAGAATAAACTTGTGGT
>NZ_JBJDXL010000521.1:6352-10181 GCF_051866655.1 Intestinibacter sp. | reverse complement strand
AAGACAAAATAGTAGATACTTCATAAGGGCGCTGACGAGAAGCTTCAGAGATCTTGTTCATATCAACTAGATCACTGAAATATTTACCTCTATAAAGTACAAGGTTATTAATAATATTATTATCCATAAAATATTTTAAATTAGTTTTTAGTTGTTAATTAAGACATACGCAGTGACCTAGTAACAGAACTCCAAATAGAATTATCGTCATCGTTAAAGTTTTGCATTCTAGAAGACTTAGTAGTAACACTAGTAGATCTTAGACTACTTTTGAATTTATCTACCGCTTTAGTTCTACCTTTGGATTCTGCAGCAGAAATTAATTTATCTGCATTCATAGTAAAGTATGCAGACTCAATTAAGCTCTTAACACCGCCTTTAATATAGTCTTTATAATATTTTGTCTGACCGTCGGTGTCGGGCTTAAGAATATAGTCTATTAAAGCTCTTTTATCTTTCTCAGGTACTTTAATACCACGTATAGTTTCTAAACCTTTTATTTCAGAGACAACGTTATTATATAATTGACGTTGCTGCTCCTATTTTTCTCTAAATGCCTTTTCTTGATTCTTTAATAGCTGTTGCTTCTTCTACTCTTGTATCTCCTTTAGATCTTCAATAGCATCTGTAGCTTCATCCTCAAGAATTCCAGCATCTTCATACTTAGACAATTTCTTTTCTATTTGCTTAGAATTAAAACCCTTCTCCTTCAGTAACTGCTTCACTACAGCTCTTTGAGTATTTTCATCTTCTAAATCTAAATCATCTAAGTCTATTTCTTTATCTATTTCAAAGTAAGACCTAATGTCTCCGCCTTGTCTCACAAAAGCGTCTAGCTTTTCTACTTCCTCACTGGCATAATCAGGCTTACTATTTTCTTCAATTATGTTAGCAAAATACTATATGAGCTCTTCTGCAGTTTTAGGCTTGTCTTCTTCATCTATATCATCCCAACCTATCTTCTCAGACAGAGCGTCAAAGAAAGAAGTAATGTGTTCAGATTCGTCTTCTTCTAACTCTTCCTCATCTTCTTCATTAGTAATCGGCTTTTCTACTTTAGTAGATTTAGTATTCTTTGTCTTTACAGGCTTTTCTTCTACTACTTCGTCCTCATCGTCTTCGTCAAGTTCAGTTTCTTTCTTAACTTCATCATCTTCTTTCTCTACTGTTTTATTATCTTTATTCTTTAGAGCTTCAATTTCTTCATCTGTCATAGTTTCTGATGCTCCAAAATCATTATCAGCTCCAGTGTTATTAAAAACATCGAAGACTGCTTCAAATCCATTCAATGTTGCATTATTTTCCATAATTATTTATTAATTAGAGTTTTCTTATTCGTCTTTAGAATTAAAGAAATTAAAAATTCCTTGTATAGGCTTTATAATACCATCATAACCAGCTGCAGTATAACCTGCCCAGTCCAGTATATTATCTATCTAATTTCCGTATTTTCCAAATAGTTTAGTTCTTCTAAGCCAATTAGTACCTCCCATTATTCCTGCCATATCTGCAGGAAGTTCTATTGCATTTTCTAATCTATCCTTATCATTATCTGCTGTAATTAACTAGTAACCATCACTAAAAGTTCCTATAGTGTTGGCTACTATTTGACCAGTGTCTGTACCAAAGTTATTTATAAAACCGAGAGCTTTGGCTCCTTTACCTAGCATATAAGCTGCACTTCCTAGTTCTCCTAAAGTAGCTAAACTATTTAACATTAGTTTATAAGGATATACTTTTTTCTATTTTTCTAGCTCTTGTTTCTACTAAATTTTCTATATAGATTGACCAAGTTGTTTAGTATCGAGCTGCTTATTCATAGCATCCATTACTAGATTCACTTGTCTATTTATTTCTGCATTTCTTAATGAATCTTTATATCTTATTTGCTATAATTGTTCTTCTGTATATCTAGGAGGGTGTACTCGTCTATTACGCTAAAGTAGTGCTCTTCTAGTTTCATCATCAACCGGTTCTGTATCATCTACTACTCCTCCTTCTGCATAACTATCTTGTTTATTAGCTTTCTTTATAAGTCTATCTGTTCCATACATAAACAAATAAGGAGACGTGCCTGTACTAGGTGCAGTAATTCTAAATATATTAGGATTGCTTAAATCAAAATCTCCATTATTATACATAACAGACTTTCTAGGAGTAGTACTCTTTATAACAAACTAATCTTCTGCTACATCTCTAACTCCAAACGGACCGTCGTCTCTAATGTTTTTAAAACTTATTACAGGGGTCTATATATTACTAACTATCTAGTTTGTATTAGTAAAGTTATACGGATTAATGTTCTTATCAGTTAAGTGTAGCCAATCATTACCAAATGCGTCTACAGTATAAGTTTTACCATTGGGTACAACTAATTTAGCTACTCCGCTCTTATTTTTTCTATTCAATTCTACTTTATTAGGTGTATACGTATAAGCTCTATCTTTAGACCCTAAGTAAGTATCTAGAGTAATATTAGGATTATAACTATTTCTCATTCCGGTATACCCTTCTAAGTAGTTATCTCCAAACGCTTCTTTAAACCTCTTAGATCTCTTTACTACCCATTCTCTAGGATCTCCTGTAAAGTCTGTTCCGTCTTCATTCTTTAACCAAGTTCCGTTAGCTCTAGCTTCTCTTTCTATCTACTCATACTCTGGAATATACTTACTCTTTGCTCCCCAATCTTTCCAATTTAACTTAGTAGATTTAGTAAACATTGCTAATGGAGAAGCTGCATCTAGAAATGAAGTAGAAGCATTATTCCAATCTCTTCTTAATGCATATTTAGCTGCATCTACTAACGATAGAGCGTCTCCTATAATCGGTATATCATAAGTATTCAAGAACGTATCTATTCTACCAGATTCTGGATAATTATAGTACCTATTTTCTACTCTATTAGGTCTACTCATTATCTTCTTAGCTAGTTCTACGTTACCGTTCTATAAAGCATATTTTACGGCATTAGTGGCAACTGTAGTTACAGGTATTCCAAATTCATCATATTCTTCTTTTACTTCACCGCCGTTCTTATAACCCTTAACAGAATATTCTTTTTTCCACTATATACTGTCATTATGAGTACCAGTAAATCTATAAGCGGTTAATTGATCTACTCTAGATGGGTACTTTGCCTTTACTCTATAATTCTCAGGTCCAGATCCTCCGTTGCTGTGATTATATAAGAACTAACCGTTTTTATCTGTACTATCATACATCATTGCGTGATTACCGCCTTTATCGTCATGTCTTATAACTAAATCTCCTGGTTTAACGTCATTTATATCTATCCTAGTAAATCCGGACACAGAAGCCGGTAAGCTTTCAAACTGTACATTACTAGATCTCATGTACTAACTTCCATAATTACTAGTATATGTGTATAAACATCCGGGCCCCAACGCCCCTCCAACATATGGCTGATAATTAGTTGAATTTATATTCTAATACAACTATTCTAGCTATTTTATTTTTTCACTAGCAGTTATCCCCCAAGGACCACCATAATTCTATAGTCTCTTCTATTCTTCTATCTATTGTTGTATACTTGTTAGCTATTTTTGCTTTTCTGCATCAAATTGCTAAGCTGTTTGAGGATTAGGTTTTCCTCCAATTACTGGCAATATGCCTTCGGTTCTAGTTATAGAATTATTATAAGCGTTCTATATTTTCTAATTTATTTTTTCTTGTATATACTATTCTTCGCTAATATTATTTTCAACAGTATTTCCTTCTACTTCTCCACCAGCGGCTAGACTCTATGCTTTATAGTCCCAATATCCTTTACCAGTATCATTTTTGTACTGCTTTATTTCTTGCATTCTAC
>NZ_JBJDXL010000521.1:0-6252 GCF_051866655.1 Intestinibacter sp. | reverse complement strand
TCCCAATATCCTTTACCAGTATCATTTTTGTACTGCTTTATTTCTTGCATTCTACTTTTGAAATCTTCTAACCTAGACATAGTACATTCTATTTAATTAAAGCATTTAAACATCTAGCTTGCCATTCTACTAACGGTTCATCTTCTCCACAGCTATTATACTAACCTGCAAATAATATTGCATGAAATATTTCATGATACAATGTAGTAAGTATTACATTATCTGGTAATTCTTTATCATCTGCATCTTTTGTACTTATATAAATAATATTTTTAGCTGTATCAATTTGCCCTAATACATGTCGGTCTTTATCAAACACTTTATCTTTATATATTACTCTATAAGTATCTCCAAAAATATCAAACTTAAAATTCTTATATTTCATAGTATTAATTTTTATAAGCGGGCCAATTCACCCGCTTTATTAATTAGCACTTCTTGCCACTCTTCTTACTAGACTTCTTAGAGCCTGACTTCTTACTTCCACATGCCATAATTATTATCTCCTATTATTTTAAGTTATTTTTTACTTTCGCCCGTAACTTTATTCTTGAGAGCAGTGCGGGCTTTTAACTACTCTCTTTCCATAGCAGCTTTATCTTTGGCTTCCTGCAGTTTCATTTCATGCTACATTCTATCCTTTTCAAGCTGTATTTTCTTATTTTCTATATCTCTCTTCATCTCAGCTTCTCTACGCTTATTATTTAGTTCTATTTGTTTAGAAGCCTCATCTGAAGCCTGTTTACGTTCTTCTAGAGCTTGTTTTCCTATCTCTAATGGATCAGGTATACCGTTACCATCTTGATCCATATTTTCAGCTCCTCTATAAGCATTTAACTGAGCAACAGTAATCTTTGTAGCGTTATTCTAATCAATCTCATACTTCTTAAGATCCATTTCAGCTTCTTTAATCATAAGTTCTTCTTCCTTAACTTCATTCTACATTTGTATCATCTATTGCTGAGCTTCTTGTTCTGCCTACTGTTGCTGTTGCATCTACTGCATTCTCTTATCTTCTATTTCCTACAATCTATTCTTAATCATAGATATATTGTCCATAGTAATGATCTCGGCTATATCTAACAAGCTAGCACCATTCTGCATAGCTGGCTACATAAGGTTTTTAAGAGCTTCTACTTGCTGTTGATTCTTAGTAGAATCATCTACAAATATATCAAAATCTTCATAGAAGAAATCATCACTTAACTATATAAATGCTCTAGTAGCATCATCTAATACATAATTCAAATACTACTTATTATCTTTCCAACACACCTTAGATGTATCTAATAGCATAGTAAGCACTTGCTGCTTAACCTAATTGTGCATCCAGAACCATGGTTCAGTAATATGAGCCGATTGTATTACAGATCTTTCTACATTACCTACTAATTCATTAGACGATATAGCTCCTTCTCTTTGCTTAGTTACGCCAGTAATTTCAGATACCATATCTTCTATTTTAGCCATTAAGTTCACATACTAGTCTATAACATTAGACATGGTTAAATCCCAAGCCTAGAACTAATTAAATTGAGCAGGTTTACCTCCTTCTCTACCAGGTATATCCCATCCTTCTTCGTAAGGATTTATAAATGCTACGCCTAATGCTCCTAAGTAATGCATCCACTTATTAACATCTATATTCATAGACTTAGGTATCTAAGTAACATCAATAACTGGTACTTTACCTTTATCTCTAGACATAGCTAACTCTAATCTATACCATACTACAATATACATATACTGTAGAGGTTTCATCATACTTACTAATGACTTAGATCTAGTATTAGTATTATTATATACTGCTCCAGTATAAGGTAATTTCTAAGAGTTAGGGTTATCTGCGGATATATGCTGGTACTATATAGGCTAAATTCCAAAGTACTAGTCTTCGTGAGCTCTATAACCTTCCCATACTTCTATAATCCATTTCCATTCTACAGATTCTTCTAATCCGCTTACTTTGTATTGTTCATCTACCTAGAACTGTTCCAACTCACCCGTTTCTGGATTTACTATAGATACAAAGCCTATTTTCTTATACGACTTCCAACAGCAATGCCATACATTAATATGATCACTATCAAAAGGATTATCAGTCATACTACTGATGCTGTTAAACTTAATATGATTATAGTCATCTATAGAATTCTTTTTCATATTATAGTCTGAACCAGGCTTCTAATTTACTATATCCAGAAGATCATTTAATTGTCTTTCACTAAGTTTATCGTAGAATCTGTCATATATTTCAGATGCACTCATGATCATCTTTCTACAGCACCAGGAAGCTTCGTGTATGAACTCTATATCAGGTGATTTCTCCCATTTAAAGTATAAAGGATTTACTCTCTCTACTACAGGTTCATTATTTATTATTCCTGTATAGTATATCTCTCTACCCGCTATTAAAGCATCTTTCCAGCCCTTAAAGAACTCGTGAGTAACATTAGTCTTACGTTTTAGATAATTTAAAGCGTGATAAGCTTCTGTTTCAGCTACGTCCTTATAGTCTTTATTCATGTATCTAGCAATCTATTCAGGAGGCATTATTTCTCCACTCTACAGACCTTGCTGATATCTCTATTGATCTTCGGGACTCATCTTAGCCATTATAGATGACATAATATAGTTCTCTAGCATCTACTTAGCTTTATCCTACATTTCACTAGCGGCTATATCACTAGTTCTGCATACATTAAAGTTAAAAGGACGTTTAGTCTCTTCTCCTAACAATAAATCTATTTTAGGCTTTATTATATTATAATCCTACGCTGTAGCTGGAAATCCATCGTCCTATTTAAAAGGATTAGTAACGTATTTCAAATCCTTTTCATCATATATGCTGTTATATAAGTTATAATATGATTGCATTTCTGCTTCTTCACTTTTAGATCCTTGTTTCATAAAAGGATCTAACATATTAGAACTATTGCCAGTACCTATGATATAGTCAACGCAGTCTTCTTTCCACTACTTAGTCTTTTTACTCATAGAGAGCTTCTATATAGGAAAACTACTTACATTTCTCATAATTAATTAGTATATGTGTACACATTATCATTAAAGAGTACATTTTGATTATCCTAATAGTAATCTTGCGCAAATATAGGACCTTCAAACAATACTCTTTGTTTTTCAGTTTCTTTTTTATGTTTAACTATAACGTTATGTAACTACTCTTTATATATCATTACTTGCATTAAAGCCATTACACGGTCGAAATTGCCTGTATCATTATAGCTAATTAATTCTTCTAGTAAGGGCTCTGAAAGTATCTTAGTTAGGTTCTTTTTACCTGGTTCATACTCTTCATTTAACCAGTCTTTTATCATACCTTCTCCCCACTCTTTTATCTACTTATTCATGTGACAACCTTTTCTTCTCTATACTTTAGAGTTGCCAACTATATCGTTTATTATTTCAGGTTGATCAGCTAATAAGTAGTCACAGTGTTTAGTAGTAAAGTAAGGAAATAAGCCTTTACGTTCATTCTCGTACATTATCCTAGCATTAAAGTATAAAGCCAATTTACGTAGATTTTCATAGTAGTCTTCTGCTCTGTTAGGTCTACCAGTATACTCAGCGACTATAATATCGTAGTAAGACTCAAAATTCTAAAATCTTTTATATACTAAAGCAGAACCTAAAGAGTTAGTTCCAGCCTAATCATGATCATATGGGTCTACTCCTATTATATATAGACCTGGAGGAGCTTCTTTTACAGGGTGCTCCCATATTACTATAGAACCTGTAGGATCATCTTTCTTCTCTAATGGATAATGTGTTATATCTCCAGTCTTCTTCTATATCCAAGTAATGTTACCAGATGTGTCAAATGTTAAATCTCCAACCTATTTGTGGTTCTATAAGTTTTTATGTGTTCTAATTCTAGCTAACTACTGCTACAATTCTTTCTTTGGGAATATATTGCCTCCGAACTCTAAACATGCCTCCTGCGGGGTTATACACCGTTCCGCGACGTATCTATCTACAGCTACAGATGATGTTGCACTCTCTATTACTATTTTTCTTTCATCTAGTACATACTACAGAGCTTGTCTAAATAGAGTATTTCCGTCATCATCCATATACATTCTTTTGCCGTTAGCATCTCTAACGTCCATATTAGTGTATTGCGGTATAAAAAATCCGCATTTCTTAGTATTTACTCCTTCATCCCATATATTCTCAAACTCTAAACAATTATAACCTTCTGGATTATAAAACATATTCTTTAGAGTCTCAAAATGGCTACCCTAATCACCACCAGTACCAAATGCTATCATAGTACCAAATGCTATACCATCTTGTTCTACAGAAGGTCTAGCAATCTGCCAAGCTGCACCTAATTCTGTAAAAGAACCCGCTTCTTCAAATATAATTAGTTTACCAGCTTTACCACGTACTACATCAGGATTATCTTTCAAAGTAACACCAATAATTTCTGACTTATAACCCATTTCTATTTCATTACCGTATTCATCTTTAGTAAAGAAACCAGCTCTTTTACGCATTTGAGTATTTACAGATCTCTTCTTACCCCATGCAGTATGCTTATCTATAAAGTCCATATAGTCCCATGCTTTAGTAAGTATACCATCTTCTGTAAGATACTACTTATTAGATGCGTATATATAAGTTTTAGAACCAGGAATTAAGTAATAGTTCCTGCACGCCATAGCAGCATTTTTATAAGAATAACCTTTACGTCTACTCTTTAGCACGCATAAATGTTTGCCTTGTTCTTCTGCTTCTTGCATAGCCTAGAAAAAGTAATAGTCATAGTCATAGAAGTCCGGGAATTCCAGTTGCCTTGATTTGATATATTCTACTGTGCCATCTTTTTTAGTTTTTTCTTTATATACAATACGTAATATAGGACAGTAATTGATATAAAAATAGTTATACCCAGTGATGTAATCTCCATCTTCTGCAGTATAACCATTTAAACATCTATCTGTTTCTTTATCCCAGAAAGAAAAGTATTCACTAGTACCAATAGGGAACTAGCAATAACTACCGGTTTCTAAATATCTTAGAACCGGCTCCCTAAACTTATTACTATTCTTTATTTTCTTCGTGAAGTCTATCATCTTCCTGTATGTCTTTAATGTCTTTCTAACCTGTTAGTAATGATACTAATAATTCAAAAAATTCACTCATATAATTATATAATTAAGCAGGGCACGAATTAACGAACCCTGCTCTGCTTATTCAAAATGTATAAACCATGTTTTGTTGCGGGAGTAAGACTCGAACTTACGACCTTCAGGTTATGAGCCTGACGAGCTACCAACTGCTCCACCCCACAAGCTCAGGGTTTATACTGCACACCCTGTAAGCAGCTGCCTTACGTTGCAGACCTTCATTAGCTGTATTTACTAGTGATCAATTAGTAAGTGACTTAGGCATTTACGATTCGCTCCGATGCGACCCAGGTACCCCCACTACGACTCGAACGCAGACTAAGAGGGTTAGAGCCTCCTGTGCTAGCCATTACACCATAGGGGAATGTACGTGGAATTAACCGTCCACGTTCGGTGTATTTTAATTATAACCAACCAATAATTCTCTTGTACCAAGGCTTCTTATATAGTCTCTTAGAAGCAACTTCTATCTGGTCAAGTACATTATCTTTAGTAAGGTCTATGTTTATACGAATATTACTATTATCCATAACGTTTAATATAATTTATTGTTGTAGTTTATTGTATTACTTAACCAACTCATATGGGTTAATCTTAGAATCTCCTTTTACTTTACCTATTGATACTTCTTCAGCTTTTACCATATTTTCTAGTGTATCTATAGACTTTAACACATTACCTACTGAAGTCATACCTGCTAATAGATCTTTAATCTTCTTTTCATCTAGTTCATCATCTAGGGATTCTTTATAATATCTGCTGATACTATCTAGTTTTAATCTCATATTGTCTAACATTTCTAGAGTACGTGTATAACAGAATCTTTTGTACATTCTTTCACAGTCATTCTCTTTATCTGTTAGTTCATATTTAGTGTCACCAAATATTTCTTTCTTTAACGTAGCTTCTATAGTATCACTGTTCATAGACTGAACATATGGACTATCCCATTTATTCTTTAATACTATGTAGCTTATTACTTTAGTAGCGTGTTCTTTGTCAGCTTTATCTGCATCCCATACTTCTTTGAAGCACGGGATACCTAAAGCATCTGAGTGAATTACTACTTTACCTCCAAGTATATCAAATAGTTTCATAT
>NZ_JBJDXL010000520.1:0-10191 GCF_051866655.1 Intestinibacter sp. | reverse complement strand
TTTTAGATATTAAATAAGCCTAAGCTTATTTGAAGGCTATTATCTATTTTTAGCATCATACTCTTATCTAGACAACCTATCTTTTCTCTAAGCCTCTTTTTATCAATCGTTCTAATCTGCTCTAAGAGAATAACAGAATCTTTATTTAATCCATACTCGTTGGCAGCTATTTCAATATGTGTAGGCAATTTAGCTTTGTTGATTTGCGATGTTATTGCCGCCACTATTACAGTAGGACTGTATTTATTTCCGATATTGTTTTGAATTATCAAAACAGGCCTAACTCCTCCCTGTTCCGAGCCAACTACAGGACTTAAATCAGCATAATATAAATCTCCTCTTCTTATCTCAGAGTTGAGATTACTCAACTTTTGCCATGTCTCCTTCAGAATTATTATCCAAAGAAATCTCATCTGTCATTCCTAATTCAGCTAATGAAAGATTAATTTTACCCATTTCTTTATAACCCTTTATCATCGTTTCCTTTAAACTTATTTTTTTCTTTTGAGTTATATAAAACTGAAATGCAGCATTTGCAAAATCCTCTCGATTACTATTTTCCATTTGAATAATTTTATCTACTTCAGATAAAATTCCCTCTGGCAAAGTAAATACAATTTTTTCTTTGTTCTTATTGTTCACAAAACCGCCTCCTAGGAATACTATCTATTCTAATTTTAACAAATAGATGCACGAATGTAAAATTGCATTTCTTACCATTTAACACATGTCAATATACAATCCAGTTAATAGTATTCTTTTCATTATTTTTATTTACACTACCCTTCTCTATGTGTTATAAAACAAATTATTTTAATCTGGTTATTAGCTTAATTGTATTAATGAGATTCTTGTAAAATTTTTAGAAGCTATGTTATCTAGATTATTTTTATAAGTATTTAGTTTTTACTCTCAAAATCGGTATATTCTACAATAAATTTTTTCTCGCCTTCATTATCTAGTATTTCCATTTTTACAGGATTTTTAGTCTTTTTATCTATATACAATATTTGCTTGCTGAAATAAATATTCTCTGGTATGTCTATTTCTAAGGCTAATAGATCTCCACTGTAAAAGTTCATTCTGACAGATTCTTTTCGTGCGTAATCTTGTATAAAATCTCCTACAAATAGATATAATTTATTATTACCTACTTTAGGTAATTCTATAACATCTCCTAAGCTTTGATTTTTAATTACTATTTTATTCTCATAATACTCCATAGTTTTTCCTTTTAGATTTTCTGGTTCTATTATTTCTAGTTTGTAATACGATGGTTTTTTATAGGTTTGATTTATTATGTATTTACTTTGGCTTTTGTTGTTAATGACAGTTATATCGGCTGTACACGTGTACGATGTAATATAGTTTATTTTCTTTTGAAAATCAGAATATATCTCTTCTTTGGTTTGCTGTTTTACTTTGCTACATCCTATTAAAGGCAGTATTATACACATACATAGGACAAATAATGCTATTGATTTTCGTTTAAACACATATACCACTTCCCTTCTTTTCTTTTATATTAATATTCAGGTTAGTGGTAAATTATTATTTTTATTAGCTTTTTATTTGATTGTATTTTTTAGTCTTCAGTAATTATTAGAGAGTTAGCTACTGCATAGTTCTCACTATGAGATATACTAACCTTTATTTCTTTAACACTATATTTTATGCAAATCTCATTTAGATTATTATATGTATTTACAATAGGCTTGCCTAAATCATCTCTTAAGATTTCTATATCCTTTAGGTTAAAACCCCTTACTCCTGTTCCTATAGCTTTGCTTATAGCTTCCTTAGCCGCGAAATTTCCAGCTATACTTTCGCTTCTAAGATTGTTTTGTTTAAAATATTCTACTTCCTTCTCAGTGAAGTTTCTCTCTAAAAATCTCGGCGTTCTTTTTAGAACCTTTTCTATTCTATCTATCTCTATAATATCTATACCTATTCCAAGTATATTCATAATCGATACCTCTCAAAATTTTAAAAGGAGTTATCTTTTTAGCCCTAAACTATTTTCGATAACTCCTCATATATTCATTATATCCTATAATGCTTCTTTTTTAGCCTCATCATCCCATGAAGCAGCTTCTGTTAATATAGTTGTTTTTTCTTTATTAACAGTGATAAATCCACCAGAAATTTTACCTTCTCTGAATTTACCATCTTTTTTTACTCTTAGTTGTCCTTCAACTAATCCTGCTACAAATGGTATATGGTCCTTCAAAATAGCTCTATCGCCTTTTGTAGTTCTCATTATTACCATTTCAACTTCATCATTATAAAAGACTTTTTCAGGAGTTACTATCTCTAATGCAAATTGGCTTGCCATAGACTAACACTCCTTCCCTTTCTCAACTGCTTCATCTATAGTTCCAACAAATAAGAATGCAGATTCTGGTAAATCATCGTGTTTACCTTCTAGTATTTCTTTAAATCCTCTTATAGTTTCTTTTATTGGAACATATTTACCTGGAATACCTGTAAATTGTTCTGCAACTGTAAATGATTGAGATAAGAATCTTTGTATTTTTCTAGCACGAGCAACTATTAACTTATCTTCGTCACTAAGTTCATCCATACCAAGTATAGCGATTATATCTTGTAATTCTTTATATCTTTGAAGTATAGATTGCACTCCTCTGGCAACTTCGTAATGTTCTTTACCTACTATATTAGGGTCAAGTATTCTAGAAGTTGATTCAAGTGGATCAACTGCTGGATATATACCTAATGATGATATTTGTCTAGATAAAACTGTTTTTGCATCTAAGTGAGTGAATGTTGTAGCTGGTGCTGGGTCAGTTAAGTCATCGGCAGGTACATATACTGCTTGAACTGATGTTATTGACCCTTGTTTAGTTGATGTTATTCTTTCTTGTAATGCACCCATTTCTGTAGCAAGTGTTGGTTGGTATCCAACGGCAGAAGGCATACGTCCTAAAAGCGCAGAAACTTCTGAACCTGCTTGAGTGAAACGGAATATATTATCTATGAATAATAAAACGTCTTGGTTTTCTTTATCTCTGAAATATTCAGCCATTGTAAGACCACTTAATGCAACTCTCATTCTTGCTCCAGGTGGTTCATTCATTTGTCCGAATACTAGAGCTGTTTTATTTAAAACTCCAGACTCTTTCATTTCGAAGTATAAGTCATTACCTTCTCTTGTTCTTTCTCCAACACCTGAGAATACTGATATACCACCATGTTGTTTAGCTATATTATTTATAAGCTCTTGTATAAGAACTGTTTTTCCAACTCCGGCACCACCGAATAGACCGATTTTACCACCTTTTAGGTATGGAGTTAATAAGTCAACTACTTTTATACCAGTTTCAAGCATTTCAGCACTATCTGCTATTTCGTTGAATTCTGGAGCAGGCTTATGTATTGGTTCTCTAGGAGCATCTTCTGGAGCTTCAAATCCATCAACTGGTTCACCAAGAACGTTGAATATTCTTCCTAGAGTTTTATTTCCAACAGGTACAGCTATTGGTTTTCCTGTATCTACAGCGTCCATACCTCTTACTAATCCGTCAGTTGCACTCATTGCTATACATCTAACTGTATCATCACCTATATGTTGTGCAACTTCGGCAACTATTTCTTTATCTCCTAACTTTATAACTAACGCGTTTAATAAGTTAGGTAGGCTTTGTTCATTATCAAATTTAACATCTAGTACAACCCCTACGATTTGTACTATTTTACCTACGTTGGCCATTTCCTAACCTCCTTATTTTAGAGCTTCAACTCCACCAACAATTTCTGTTATTTCTTGAGTTATTGAAGATTGTCTAGCTCTATTGTAACTTAATTCTAGAGTAGAAAGCATTTCGTCTGCATTATCTGATGCTGACTTCATCGCATTTCTTCTTGCTGATTGTTCTGATGCAAAAGATTCTATCACACCGTCATATATAATTCCTGATACGTACTTAGGTATTATATAACTTAGGACAGCCTCTGGTGATGGTAAATATTGAACTCTAGCTTTTCTTCCTTCTTCTTTTGATTTTACTTCAGTTTCGTCTTTTTCAAAAACTAATGGTAAAATTTTTATTAATTTAGGACGTTGTACTAGAGGTGATACGAATTCTGTATAAGAAATGTACACTTCATCTACTTCACCTTTTTTATATAAATCCATTGCAGTATTTGCAATTTCTAATGTTTTTTCATAATCACAATTTTCTACATTATCTTGAGATACTAATAAATCGTAGCCCTTCTTTGAGAAGAACTCTACAGCTTTCTTACCTACTGCTATAACCTTTTCTTGTTTTCCATCCATATGAGAAGTTGTAAGCTTGAATATATTTGAGTTATATCCACCAGCTAGACCTCTATCCCCAGCTATTACAATGTAGCATCTATTTTTTACTTCTCTTTGTTTTAAAAATACGTCTCTAACACCTCTTGTGTTAGTAGCTATATCCTTAACTGTTTCGTACATTGTATTGAAATATGGTCTACTAGCTAGAGCTCTATCTTTAGCTCTTCTCATTTTAGATGAAGCGACTAATTCCATAGCTTTTGTAATTTGTTGCGTACTTTGAACACTGTTTATACGATTTTTAATCTCTTTAATTCCAGCTCCCAATTAGTTCACCTCCTTTTTTAAAAAGGACCCTTATTCAACAACAAATGTCTTTTTAAATTCACTTATTGCTGAACTTAAATCAGTTGTGAAATCCTTATTTGCCATTATTTTTTCACTTAATTGAGGATAATTAGCATCTATAAATTTGAATAATTCAGATTCAAATTTAGATAATGCTTCAACTGGTATATCATCTACAAATCCATTTGTAACAGCAAATATTATCATAACTTGGTCTGTAACTTTAAGAGGTGCATTTTCACCTTGTTTTAAAACTTCAACGATTCTTTCACCTTGATCAAGTCTTCTCTTTGTATCTGCGTCTAAGTCAGATCCAAATTGAGAGAATGATGCAAGCTCTCTATATTGAGAATAAGAAAGTTTTAATGTACCAGCAACTTTTTTCATAGCTTTAATTTGGGCATCCCCACCAACTCTTGATACAGATATACCAGGGTCAACTGCTGGTCTTACACCTGAGTAGAATAATTCTGGTTGTAAGTAAATTTGTCCGTCAGTGATTGATATAACGTTTGTTGGTATATACGCAGAAACGTCACCTGCTTGAGTTTCTATTATTGGTAAAGCAGTCATTGATCCTCCGCCTAATTCGTCAGATAATTTAGCTGCTCTTTCTAATAATCTTGAATGCAGATAGAAAACATCTCCTGGGTATGCTTCACGTCCTGGTGGTCTTCTAAGTAATAGTGACATTTCTCTGTAAGCAACTGCTTGTTTACTTAAATCGTCATATATTATAAGAACGTGTTTTCCATTGTACATAAATTCTTCACCCATTGCAGCTCCTGCATATGGTGCTAAGTATTGAAGTGGTGCAGATTCTGAAGCTGTTGCAGAAACAACTATAGTGTAATCCATTGCTCCACCTTTTTCTAGTTTATTAACTAATTGTGCTACTGTTGAACGTTTTTGTCCTATAGCAACGTATATACATATAACATCTTGACCTTTTTGGTTTAAGATTGTATCTAGAGCTATAGTAGTTTTACCAGTTTGTCTATCGCCTATTATAAGCTCCCTTTGACCTCTACCTATTGGTATCATTGAGTCGATAGCTTTTATACCTGTTTGTAATGGTTCGTAAACTGATCTTCTTGCCATTATACCAGGTGCTCTAGTTTCAACTGGTCTAGTTTTAGTTGTAGCTATTGGTCCTTTACCATCTATAGGTAAACCAAGTGGACTTACAACTCTACCTATCATAGCTTCACCAACTGGAACTTCAACTATTCTTCCAGTTCTCTTTACTATATCTCCTTCTTTGATTCCACTGTCATCACCGAATATAACGGCACCGACAACGTCTTCTTCTAAGTTAAGAGCCATCCCAAATACTTCTCCTGGGAATTCAAGTAATTCACTTGACATAGCATTTTCTAGTCCATAAACTGTAGCTATACCATCCCCAACTTTTAGGACGCTTCCTGTATCTGTTAATTCTATTTTATTATCATAGTTCTTTATTTGTTGTTTAATTATAGAACTGATTTCTTCAGGTCTTAAGTTCATGGGTTCACCGCCCTCCTACGAAATTACTTGAGAAAGTTGATCTTTTAAACCATCTAGACGAGTTTTTATTGTTCCATCTATTTCAGTATTACCAAGTCTTACCAAGACTCCACCTAAGACACTCTTATCAACTTTGTTCTCTAAAGTAACATTTTTATTATATTTTTTAGAAAGCTCACCTTCAAGCTCTTTTATTTTCACATCAGACATAGGAACTGCACTTATTACATATCCTTCTAAGATATTGTTCTTTTCATTTAGCAATTCCTTATATGTAGTCTCTATTGCTTTTAAAGAATTAATTCTTCCTTTTTCTATTAAAACCTTGAAAAAGTTCTTTAGGTCATTGTCTACTTTTCCTGCAAATAATGCATCGACTAATTGAATTTTTTCAGATTTTGATACTAATGGAGACTTCATAACATTATTTAATTCTTTATTTGTAGTAATTAGAGAAGATACTTCTTTTAGTTCATTATATAGGCGATCGATTTTATTTTCTTCTTCACCTATTTGAAATAGAGCTTCAGCGTATCTGTTAGCTATTACATCTATCATTTAGCTTCCCCTACCTCTTTTATAAATTTTTCGATTAAATCTTCATGTTTAGATTTATCTATATCTTCTTCTAATACTTTAGATGCTGCTAGTATAGCTATATCTGATATATCATTTCTGATTTCAGCAATAGCTTGTTCTTTTTCTTGAGCAATTTCTTTAGTTGCTTTAGCTTTTAATGAAACTGCTTCAGCTTGTGCATCAGAAATTATTTGGTTAGATTTTTCTTCGGCTCTAGCAGTAGCCTGTTTGATAATTTCTCTACCTTCTTCTTTTGCTATGCTAACTTTTTCTTCATATTCTTTCTTTAAAGCTATACCTTCATTCTTAGCTTTTGCACCTTCTGCTAAATCTTCTTGAATCATATTTTCTCTTTTTTCAATTATATTTAGAACTGGTTTAAATAATATTTTTTTCAATACTAAGAATAGTATAACTGTATTTATAATCTGGAATAATAATTCCCATGATACGGTTACTACTGGTTTAAAATCCATAACTATTCCTCCTCTTGACAAACCCTAAAACTTACATTTAGGAGATGACCAAACACCTCCCAATTGTAAATTAAAAAATATTTTTATATAACTTTTTATACCCATGGATTTGCGAATAAAAGGATTATAGATATAACTAGACCATATATACCAGTTGATTCTGCAACTGCTGCCCCTAAAAGCATTGTAGAGATTATATCCCCTTTAGCTTCTGGTTGATTACCAACTGCTTCTGCACCTTTACCTGCTGCGAATCCTTGTCCTATTCCTGAACCTATACCTGAGCAAACTGCGATTCCTGCTCCTATAGCAGATCCTAATACCATTAATGCTTGTTCCATAATAAATTCCTCCTTAAAAGATATAAATTTTTAATTTTTCCTTTTTTGATAAATTGATAATTTTTTAAATTTTTAGCTTACTACTCTGTTGCATTTGATACAAATACCATTGTTAACATTACAAATATAAAGGCTTGCAAGCAACCTGCAAACAAGTCAAAGTATAGATGTAAAGGCACCGGTATCACTAATTGTAAGAATGGGATTGATACACCAGGTATTAGCGTTGATATATATGCTAATAATTGATAAAGAAGTCCCATAATTACTGTACCACCTAATATGTTCCCAAATGGACGGAATGTAAGTGATATTGGAGTTGCAATTTCACTAACTATATTCAAAGGGAATAATAGCGGAACTGGTTCGAATAAACCTTTCCAATAAGCAATTCCTTTTGCTTTCATACCCTCGAAATAAATTAAGAATACAGTAAGCAATGCCCATCCAAGTGTAGTATCAACATCAGTTGTTGGAGACTTAAATCCAACTAAACCAATTAAGTTTGAACATATAAAGAATAAAAATAATGCGCCTATGTAATAGAACATATTAGGCATCTTTTTAAATATGTCCTTACCCATGTTACTTTCAACTAGATTTTTTAGTGTTGTAACTCCATATTCTAACATTATTTGAACCTTGCTAGTTGGAACTACTTTTAAATTTCTAGTTAGTAAAAATGATACTATAATTAAGAAAGCCATTATTATCCAACTTGTAACTACAGTCTCACTTATACGAAAACCATTTGAAAACGTAATAATCCATTGTGCGTATTTCACAACTATACCTCCTTTCTTTTAAATTTTGATGCTATTAATGTTTTTATAAATATAACAACTTGAGTACTTATTAATCCTATTGCTGTTCCTATTATATGTAAATTAGGGTTCTTAACAGATACAATAAGCGCTGCAGCAGTTATTGTAAGCCTTATCATATACCTAACCCCAGTATATGCCTGAGCCTTTCCTGGTGGTAGATTTACTGCCTTTTCTAATGTCAATGCTAATAGTCTAAAGTTAAGGATCGCTATGACACTACCAAATATAATCCCAATAAGCATAGGCATACTAAATTTTGATATAAGCACCAATACTATAACTGCGGCTATATCAAATATCGGAACACCTAATGTAACTGCCTTAACTTCTTTTGATACTTTGACATCCATCTAATCACTTCCCTTTCGTGTATTTACGAAGAACTTTATACACAGAGTTAAATGCACTTGCTACTCCTAACACCAAGAATATAACCATAAATATAGGGTCTGTATTTAATTTGGAATCTATAAATCTTCCTATAAAAAAGCATCCAAATATACAAACTAATACGATTATACCTAATTGGGTTATTAGGGACCACATTTCTGCTACTATGCTAAATACACTTCTGTTTTTCATGATATAAACACACCTTTTTGATTTAATTTGCAAAACACATATATATTTTGCCTTTTTTTAAATATATTACCATATTTTTAAAATAAATATATAAATTTAATTAAAATTATATATTTATTTTTATTATGAATATGTTATTTTTTGTATATTTATTATACATTTATAGTATATCACTATTTTAATCTTTAATTATTATTTTTTAAAGTTAACAACTTCTATTCCTGCTTCTTCTAAAATCTCACTAGATAGCTCATCAGGGTAGTCTCCTAAGTAAACGATTTTTTCTATACCCGCATTTATGCACATTTTAGCGCACATAACACATGGTCTCGTAGTTACATATAAAGTTGAACCATTTATATTAATTCCATTATGAGCTGCTTGAATTATCGCATTTTGCTCTGCATGTAATGCCCTACAAAGCTCGTGTCTTTGTCCTGAAGGAATTTTAAGTTGTTCTCTCTTACATCCTATTTCTTCACAATGTTTTAATTTTTTTGGTGAACCATTATAACCTGTTGTTAAGATTTGTTTGTCCTTTACTATAACAGCACCTACCTGTCTTCTAATACAAGTCGAACGCTTTTTTACTATTTCGGCTATTTCCATAAAATATTCGTCCCATGATGGTCTCATACTCAATCCTCTTTTCATAATAATAAATATTTTATTTATTACGTATTTATAGAATATTTAGCTTTTAGTATTTTAAAGGACCTATATAGTATAGATCCTCTTTTTTATTAAATTATTTAGTACCAAATATTCTATCTCCTGCATCACCTAATCCTGGAACTATATATCCATGATCATTTAATTTTTCATCTATTGCTGCTACAAATATATCTACATCATCGTGATATTTTTGTACTTCTTGTATACCTTCTGGAGCCGCAACTAAATTTACTAATTTTATATTTTTCGCTCCTTTAGCCTTTAATACATCTATAGCTGCTATAGCAGAACCACCTGTTGCAAGCATTGGGTCTACAATTATCATTTCTCTTTCTTGAATATCTTGTGGTAACTTACAATAATATTCAACTGGCTTTAAAGTTTCTGGATCTCTATATAGACCAACATGACCTATTTTAGCTGTTGGAACTAATGTTACAAATCCTTCAACCATCCCTAAACCTGCTCTTAGTATTGGTACTATTCCCAATTTTTTACCAGATATGACTTTTGACTTCGTTGTAGTTATAGGTGTTTCTATTTCTATTTCTTCTAACGGTAAATTTCTTGTT